>NZ_JAKKRN010000012.1:0-137832 GCF_025654245.1 Shewanella sp. SM29 | reverse complement strand
TGTTTTATCTTGTTAAAGAGCAACTCAATATTCGTAAGAGAACTTGAGTACCACACTGAGCGCCGAACGCTTCCAGTTGGCTAGGGCTGCGTATTCTACGCATTTCCCGTTTCGCGTCAAGGAGTTTTTGCAAACTTTCTCAACACTCATCAATCAGTAAACTCATCGATGAACTGTCACATCAGGCTGCTTAACGCTGTCTGCCGTGTCAGTGGATGCGCATTATAGGCAGCAGAGGATTTTGTGCAACCCCTATTTTAAGGAAATTTGCAGTTAATTCTAATGATCTAATCTAGCCACAAGATACCCACCACTTATCCCCAAAGTTATCCACACCCCGCTCATTTTAGACTCAGTTTTAACTTAAAATGAGGTTTGATGAACCTCTATTACTACGAATAAAGCACGGAGATTCCGTTGATTCTCGAGGCAAGAGGTGGGTTCTTGATGCAGCTTGTTCTAATAAATGGGCGAACGATAAATTAAAGAAACTCTTTGCCGACTTAATCAGAGATACAGGCCGTATTGCACAAAGCTGATATTGGCCACTTGTTAGCGATGAGCTTATCTATATAAAGCTAAGTTGATTTATCAAAGACGTCATGCACATTAAGAGTGACATGTTCGCTTACCTATATTTAGTGACAGGAAATTTAGTGACAGAAAATTTAGTGGCAATAATTTAGAAGTAAAAAAATACCCGCCAATGGCGGGTATTTTCTCATTCAGCTATGGCGTTAAACGCTGAACTTATTCTTCAACAGGCGAGACCACGAACAGTAAGTCGCCTTGAGACACTTGCTGACCATTGCTGTTCAAGATGCGCTCGATACGATACTTCTTATCTTCAGGGTACAGAATCGCACTCTGACGGTTAAAGCCAGCTAAGGTCACTTGCGAGAACATCTTCATCGCTTCTGTTAGTGCTAGCGTTTGATCGACTGTGACTATGTCACCTTCTTTCACAAAATCCGCTTCACCCGGTGCAGAAGAGGTATAGAAGATACCTGCGCCTTGGGCTAACACTTTCAGTTCGTTACTTTCGCCAACACGCAGTGACTCAGTGTCCACTTCCACAGTTTCAGCGGCAGCTTCCATTTCTGCGATCAACGCAGGAATATCGAGCTCAGCCATTAAACGTGGCAGATAGTTAGTATCGTAAACACCTTCGTTAAAGGTACCATCTTTCAGGATCAGCTTGAGTAACGGAATGTTAGTCGCGATGCCTTTCAGCACTACACTGTCTAAGTATTCATACAGTTTGGCAATCACATCTTCACGATTTTCACCGCGCATGATGATTTGCGCAATCAAGCTATCGTAGTATGGCGATACTTCTTTACCTGGCGCAGCAATCGAAATGATTTCCACATCTGGATGTTCTGGGAACACACACTCAGTGATCTTGCCCGGATTTGGGATCAGTTGCAGTATACCATGGCTATCAAGCGCCGCTTTCTCAGCCGTCACACGTACTTCCATCGCATAACCAATTTCTTTCGGTTCTAACGCTGCAATCGAACGGCCAGCAGCAATATCAAACTGCGCGCTAACGATATCAATACCTGAAGTCGCTTCCGTAACTGGATGCTCAACCTGCAGACGCGTGTTCATTTCCATGAAGTAGACTTCGTTTGCATCTAAGTTATAGATGAACTCAACGGTACCTGCGCCCATGTAATCGGTCGCGTCGCCTAAGGCACGGGTATAAGCCAGCACTTGTCGCTTCAGCTCATCCGGCAGCATAGTTGAGCCAGATTCTTCGACCACTTTTTGATTGTTACGTTGAACCGAACAGTCACGCAAACCTAATACTTTCGCGTTGCCGAACTTATCACGCAGCAACTGCACTTCGATGTGACGTAGTGATGTCACATACTTCTCTAAGTACAAGTCACCATTACCGAAGGCGGCGGCCGCTTCAGTTGCGGTTTTTTGGAATAAACCAATCATGTCTTCAGGACGTTTTACAACCTGAATACCTTTACCGCCACCACCTTGTACCGCTTTAAGCAGTACTGGATAGCCGATTTCGCTCGCCACGTTTACGGCTTGTTCAGCATTGGTCAGAATACCGTGCGAACCAGGAACAACAGGTACGTTTTGCGCTTGCGATGTCTTAATTGCGTTCGACTTGTTACCCATAGTCGTCATTGAATGCACGCTAGGACCGACGAAGTTAACACCGTTATTCACACACAATGCAGCAAACTGCGGGCTTTCTGATAGGAAACCGATACCTGGATGCAATGCATCAACCTGTTCATATTCGGCCACTTTCAGCACTGAGTATGCGTTCAAGTAACTTTCGTCCGAGGTGTTACCACCAAGACAAACTAACTTGTCAGTTTCTTTAAGCATATCCGCGGGGACTGACGTCATATCAGGATCCGACGCCACTAATACCACATTGATATTATTGTCATGCGCCTTGCGAATAAGTTTCACCGCAGTACAACCACGGGCGTGAACCAATACTTTGTTAATTGGCTTCATTAACTTACGTGGATCGTTCTGCACGATCACTTCTTCTTCAACAGTAGCTTCAACCACTAAGGTCGACAGTGCATTGATGATCACGTCGTTAATTTTTGCCGAAGGCATTGGCATCAGAGGATCGATACCTGCTAACTGAGAGTCTAAATTGTCGCTGAATGGGTTATGGACTAAGCCCGCCATTGCGCCAGGTACTTTTGACAAGTAGTTAGAAAGCGTTGCCGTTGATGGTAAGTAAGCTGGCACCACCATTTGACCTGCGAATGGCATGTTAGTACCAGACAGATAGTAAGTTTGCACCAATGGGTGAGTCACAAAACTCGCCTGCGCACCACCGGTACAGTCACCAAAACCAAACATCAGTACTGGCAATTCGTTATCACGAATAAAGCGCGTGATACGATCGTTCACCACAGCCATAGAGAATAGCGCCGCGGCGCCTTCTTTAGTCTGCATACCACCTGAACTGATAAAGCACACAACGGGTAATTTACGCTTAGCACACTCGATCAATAGTGCAGAGAATTTCTCAGCACTAGCCATATCGAATGCACCCGCTTGGAATGCGGTGTTAGACACAGCCACACCCACACGCACTTTTTGACCTTTTTCTTTAAAGTCAGCAATACCTGTGATCAAACCACATGGGCGAATGCCTTTATCTAATGCGTCTTCAATCGATAAACGGAAGCCTGGGAAGTTGAGCAAGTTAGCCGACATCTTGTCGCCGTTGATCTCTTCGAAATGGGTAAAGAACTGCTTCACCACATTTTCCCAAGTCATGTTGCCTTTACGTTTTTCGTCACGCAGCACTTTTTGGATCAATAGATCCTGATAACCCATGGTCAAGCGGTTCCAGAAGTCCTTACGACGACCGATACGCACAGGGTTGATCGCGCCAGTGTACTTGCTGGTATCGCTTTCACTATCGAAATACTCAGGCAGTAAACGCTCGAAGAAGTAAGTCAGTACCACGAATAGACTGTCGTTAAGTTGTGGGAAACCCACACTCTTCCACTGCTCTACTCGCACCAGCAAATCGGCGCGGTTCGATTGACCCATAAAATACTTGAGCCACTTATAGAACTTAGCTTTGTCGTTCGAGGTATCTTGCGTCGACAATGCATGGTCAATTGACTTGTGCAACAGGTTGTTCACTGAGTTACGTGACAAACTCTTCGACATCATGGCTTCTTTCGCGATTGACGCTAAGCTGCCCACAACGTTGTCATACAAGGCATTGAAGATCAGAATATTATGGCATTGCCAAATAAAGTCTTCACGCAGCTCTTCATTTACCACCACGTCCAGCACAGTCAGCTGATTCAGCTCAGGCCATTTAGCTTGAGTCACAGACTTTGGCAAACTTTCTAAGTGCTGAATGAGCCCTTTGAAGTTGTTAGCCGCATTGCTTTTCCAGCGGTGATATAAAGACCAACTGATATTGAATAACAGCGCCTTACGTGCTTTTTTATAGTTCTCTTTTGGCTCACCCAAAATCAAACGTGTCAGCATGTTACGCTCGGTAGAGACTTCGTCACGTTTAGCGACAAAGTTAGTCCATAATTTATTCAAATCTTCGTCATAAACTAGCTTGTCAGGGTTAGACAACCAAGCTTGGAACACACGGTCTTGTTCCTGTTGAATACGTGCCAACAGATCACCTTCTGGCACGCTAGCACGTGACAGACGACCATATTGCTCTTGAGAAATAGAATGGATACGGCTACGTAGCGTTAAATAACGCAAATAGCGATAGGCGCTACCGAACAAGTTATGGTGACTGGTCGGGCTCGTTGCCACAGCCAATTCTGCGTTCAGTTCCAAAGCCATCAAGTTTTTAGATGGATTAAGGAAACGAGTTAAACTGCGATCATAATGCTCACGTAAATCTTTAGATTCACGCACAAAATTCATCGCTGCACGCTCAACCGCTTCTACGCTGCTAATAATAGCGCGGCGCAGATTGTGCTGACGCTCGTCGCGATCGCCCGGTGAAAAGTCGATGATACCGTCGATACAACCTGAGGTATAAAGCTCTTCTGGTGATACACCCACAGATTTCGCACATTCTTGCCAAGATAAGTTGTACTTACGGGCAATACTTTGCAGACCTTGTGGCTGGATCGTGTTGAAAATACCGTCACGCAACGACAACAGAATGTTCGCAGCCGCTAATGGAATTGCGCCACCAGAATAACCAGCACCAATTACGATACCGACTGTCGGTACGTCAACATTGGCACTTTCTGCGATGGCTTTAGAAATTGAATGCGCTTGGTTTTGGCTGTTAGCGATTTCGCCAGCATCCGCCCCTGGGGTATCAATTAAATAGATAATAGGCATAGACAATTCGGCGAAATGACGAATTGCTTTACAAGCGGCGTAATGATGCTCAGGCATCCAAGCACCGTTAGCTGTAGTGCGTTCTTGGGCAATAAAGCCAATACGACGAGTGCGTGAACCAAAGTTCAGCTCGACCTCAGCACTGTAAAAAGAGCCCAAGTGAGTTTCCGTAATCAAACGACCTTTAAGATCGGCAATAATACGTTTTGCACCAGGACGACCTTTATCTTGGGTCGGCTGGATCACTTTAGCAACGTAACCGTCGACATCTAAAGATGCCAAGTCTTTTAAGTTTGCTTGAATAGCATCCTCATTTAAAAGACCTTTAATTTCTTCCGATAAACTCTGTTTACTGTGCTTAGGAAACAGAGAAAAATCTTTTGCCAAATGCTCGGCCTGTAAAAAAAGCGGATCGGGCGTTTGGGCTTGAGTCATGTGTTTGGGCTGATTATTGCTGGTCATCAAAAGATCCTCTGCTTAGCCTCTGAAAATTTTTAGCCAATAAATATAACTTTGTTATCCCGTCAAATGCCATTAAACTGCATAGGACGCTTTGTTCCAAATATGAGACAGTGGGAATAACATGCCAGATTTAAACGGTATGATGCTATTTGCAGCCGTAGTTAGAGCGAAGGGATTCTCCCAAGCTGCACGTGAAACCGGCCACCCAAAATCCACCATAAGTCGCAAAATCGCGCAGCTAGAAGAACAACTTGGCGTGCGATTACTACAGCGCGACACCCGTAATTTGAGTTTGACCCAAATCGGGGCACTCTTTTATCAACACTGTGATTCGATTCGCAATGAGGTAGAAGCGGCCAAGGCAGTTATCGAGAATACTCACGATGATGTGTCAGGATCATTACGTATTGCAATCCCAGTGTCATTTAGCCAAGAACTTATCGCTAACCTCTGTAGCGGATTTATGCGTTTATATCCCAATGTTGAATTGGATGTCCAGTTTACCGACAACGATATTGGTTTAGTCGGTGAAGGATATGACATAGCCATCAAATATGGTCCACTTCAATCGTCGGACTTAGTCGCAAGATTACTGTTTGAACGCCAGCCAATTTTGGTGGCAAGCCCTGCATACTTAAAACTCAAAGGCACACCCGCGACCCCAAAGGAACTCAGCCTGCACAGTGGGATTTTATTGGGGACTTCTCGCTCAGCACCAATTTGGCCATTGGGTAAAGGTTCGCGTAAAACCATGGCGAACTTTCAGCGTAAAGTGAGGGTCAACAGCCCGATAATGGTGAAGCAATTAGCCATAGATGATTTTGGCATCGCCATGTTATCCAATTCAGCCTGTAAGACTGAACTTGCTAATGGACAGCTAGTACCGATTTTACAGGAGTGGCCGATTGAACCTTTTAAGGTTTATGGGGTTTATTCGAGCCGACGCCAACTGGCCACCAACATCAGTGTCTTCTTAGACTTCTTTGTAAAACGCTTCAGCAGCCAAGAAAGCCTGCAATCCCTAATGGGTTAACGTTTCCCGTCGCATCAAGGAAGCCTGTTTCAAGAAAGCCCAATAAAAAAGCCTAGATCTGAGTCTAGGCTTTCAGTATCACGATTGATGTCAGCTAAGTAGGCAGCGTCATACGCAATTCTCGCAAGGTTTGGATACGCTATGCTTACGCTACCTAGCATGGGCTAAGGAATAACGCGTTCCCGTTTTAAGATTTCCTTAGTAATGGCTTGACGCAATGGTAAACCTGCGGCGTCGGGAATATCCATATTCATCGCAAAAAACCATACATTATCATCGAGTTCAACCCAACCTACCCACCAGCCAATGCTTGGCTCCGCTCTGACTGCATAACCGGTTTTCGCACGGATAATATAGTCAGAATTCGCTTCAGTCAGCATGGCTTGCTTAACAATACGTAAACTGCGCTCAGAAGCGTGTATCTTGTTGTGATAAAGCTTACGTAGGAAATCGATTTGCTCCGTAGCAGAAATTCGTATGCCACCATCTAACCAAAAGCTATCCAAATTTCCCGAAATATCCTCATTACCATAATCAAACGAGGCGATCATCTTCGACATACGCGCCTCACCAATTTGGCGAGCAAACTCTTGGTAGACAGGCACAACCGAATACTTCATTGCAGTAATAAGGTTATGATCACGATTCCAAGTTGCGATATCTCGACTTTTACCATCCCACTTAAAGACTTGATGCTCATCCTTTACCACGCCAAGCTCTAGCGCGATCAAACTGTTAGGAATTTTAAACGTCGATGCAGGTAAAAAACCTTGATTGGCACGTTTAAGATTATTAGTGAATCCCTGTTGCTTGTTTTCATTCCATAACACCACTACGCCTTTAGTTTGGTGCTGAGTAAAACTGGCATCCCAACTGCGGGTTTCTTGCCACTCCTTAGCTGTAGTAGATGCAAAAGTCGGCGCCACTAAGCTTGACGACACTAAAATAGACGACATCACCAGCACAGCCGATATGGTGAACAAACGCATAAAGTCTCCTTGTAGAAAAACAACCAATCCAATGAACTAAAAAAGTGATTAAGGCTATCACTTAGGGTTTTGGCAAGCCCTAGCAAACTGCTGACCAATTGTGGCAAAAAAGAGGCAAACTAGACCCTATTGCACTGTTGCAGATGGGTTAATGCCAGCACCACATGATTTGTGATAGAAGATATTGGCATAAGATGACAAAGATCACTGAGCTTAACTTTATTACCCTCAGCTTGTAGTGCATACTTTTTGGCATAAGAGACTATCCGCACGAAAAAAATAATCATTATTTCCAATGAATAACGTCTAATCACTACAGGGAAGCCAAACATGTTGAAGCCAGTGTTAACACTCATCCTCACCACCAGCTTAATGACTACAGCCAGTGCCGTGCAGTTATTTGGTGACGTTGAAGTTTCCCGCCTACCAGCAGCCGAAAAAACCATAGGCGACGTAGTCACTCGCTATCAAGCACTTGACGATGGTCTGGCTCAGCTGAGTTCAAAGAAAAACGAAGTTGACGCCACCCAATTAGCGGCGCGCCAAGGACACAGATTGTGGCAACAAGCTGTCCGCGATGTACAGTCAGGGCATTTTGACGACCGACCTTTATACTGGGCTCGCCTTGCCATGCTTAATAGTCTAAAAACCACCAGCGCCAACTTTAAAATGGCCGATTGGCAACAAGACATATTAATGAGTGCGGTTGAAAAGGCATCACGGGGTTTTAGCGATATTCAATATGGTGATGATGTCCAAATCAAAATATTCCTCACGGGTTTCGATCCTTTCTTCCTCGACAAAGATATCACCCAGAGTAATCCTTCCGGTCTAGTTGCCCTCGCCTTGGATGGTTTTCGCTTTGATATTAATGGTAAAACGGCGCAAATAGAAACCGCTATGGTGCCAGTACGTTTTGCAGATTTTGATCAAGGACTTATCGAGTCGCTATTGAGCCCGATTTATCGCGATCCCAAAACCCAATTTGTATTCACCGTTAGCATGGGCCGAACTGATTTTGATATCGAACGTTTCCCAGGGCGAAATCGCAGCGCAGCGGCGCCCGATAACCAAAACGTACTCACTGGCGGCACGAAAACCGCACCCGTTGCCCCAAAGCTTAATGGTAAAGATTTTATCGGCCCCGAATTTGTGGAATTTTCACTGCCTGTTTCGGCTATGCAAGTCAAAGATGGTCAATGGAAAGTCAATGATAACCATACTGTCACTACCCTTGCCCGCGGTGAATTTAGCGCGACCTCATTAAACGAACTGCAAAACGAAACCTCAGTCGAAGGTTCTGGCGGCGGTTATCTCTCTAATGAAATCTCCTATCACGCCATAGTCTTGCAGCAAAAGTTTAATAGCCATGCCAAGGTCGGCCACATTCACACACCAAGAGTCAAAGGCTATGATGCCAATACTGAGCAAGCCATAGTCGAACAAGTACGCACTATGGTGATGCAGGCGGCAGAGAGTTTATAGCCAAGTCACACTGGCTGAAACTGGCCGAAACTAGCATTGTCAGATAGCGTTCGCTATGATGCGAACGCTTCTGATGTGAACGCTTAGGCAGGCTTAATCACCGATAAGTTTTAAGCACTCAATTTTATCTTTAACCGACGAGATCCAACGCTAACCCTATGCTGAAACCCGCAGACTTACTCAATGCCTTACGCCGTCGCAGCAGTGAAGCACTTGCCCCGCTGACAAAATCGACGTACGCAGCCTTGGGCCAAAGCCAAGATAAGTCGCAGGTGATAACGAGTCCACCAGCACCAAATCCGGCTCAGGCACATATTTTCACCGGTTCATCACGCCCACTCTCGTCACTACAAATTCAAGTACTAGAGCGAATTGAAGCTTGTTATCAAGAGGCCGAGATATCGCTTAAGCGCACTTTTCCACGCCCAGTCACTCAATTTAGTTTAAGGGGTAAGAGTGCGGGTACAGCTCATCTGCAACAGAATCGCTTGCGATTCAATCCTGTATTGCTACGCGAAAACAGCGAGGCATTTCTGACTGAGGTCGTCCCCCACGAAATTTGTCATTTGCTGTGTTTTCAGCTTTTTGGCAAAACCAAGCCCCACGGTAAAGAATGGCAATCTTTGATGTTAACGGTATTTAAGGTCAATCCGAGTACCACACATAGCTTTAATACCACTTCAGTTACGAGTCGCGATGTTGAGTATCGCTGCGCCTGTGGACCGATTCGACTGAGTATTCGCCGCCATAACAAGGTGTTGCGTGGTGAAAGTCGTTATATTTGTAAACGCTGTAAGACCCATTTAACTGCGATCTAGCGACTTTCAGCAAACAAAACTCCCACCTAAGTACGACTCAATTTGCATAAACAGCGATATTTCCCTTACCATCACGCCATAAAAGACGAGCCAAAGGCTCGCGTAGTGTTTGTTATTTTGGGATAAATTTTGAACATAGCTTCTTTAACCGTTAATTCACGGCGACTTTTGTTGTGCCTAATCACTTGGGCGGCGACCTTATCTGTGCCCGCAAGTGCCTCAGTGTCACATCCCAGCAGTTTCAGCCAAGCGAAAACCAAGTCACAGGCGCTCTACGCAGGCAGTCGCCAAGGTACTCTGCCCGCAGTCAGCTTTTACTGTGGCTGTGAAATTCAGATCAAAGGCAAATCGTGGAAACCCGATCTCGCCAGCTGTGGTTATCAAGTCCGTAAACAGGAAACACGCGCCAACCGTATCGAGTGGGAACACATAGTCCCCGCCTGGGAATTTGGCCATCAACTCCAATGCTGGCAAAAGGGCGGCCGTAAAAACTGTACCGATAACAGTAATGAATTTAATAAAATGGAATCGGACATGCATAATTTGGTACCCGCAATTGGTGAGGTCAATGGCGATCGCAGCAACTTCCGATTTAGCCAATGGAACGGTAAGGCCGACCAATATGGCCAATGTGCTATGGTAGTCGACTTTAAGAATCGTCAAGCACAACCTCCCGCGAATACCCGCGGTAAGATAGCCAGAACCTACCTATATATGCAGCAGACCTATGGTCTTAAAATCGCCTCAAGCCAATTAAAATTATTTAAGGCATGGGATAAAACCTATCCAGTTGATACTATTGAGTGCAAACGTGATAACGCCATAGCGCAAACCCAAGGTAACCATAACCCCTTTGTGCAGAATGCCTGTAATGCGCCACCACAGCGTCAACAATTAGCCGAATAAGGTCGACAATGAGAGTCCCAAGAATTTATCAACCTCAGCCATTAGCCATCAATCAACAGTTGAACTTAGACGAAGATGGCGCGGCCCATATCGGCAAGGTGCTACGCATGGGCAACAGCGAACATATCAGTCTATTTAATGGCGATGGCAATGATTATCTTGCTGAAATTGTTGACGCAGGTAAGAAGCATGTCACAGTAAAACTGCTCTCCTGTGAGGCCAATTTATCTGAGTCACCACTCAACTTGCACTTAGGCCAAGTGATTTCCCGTGGCGATAGAATGGAGTTCACCATTCAAAAATCGGTCGAGCTTGGCGTAAATACGATTACGCCGCTGTTTTCAGATCGCTGCGGTGTGAAACTCAACGGTGAACGCCTAGAGAAAAAAATTCAGCAATGGCAGAAGATCGTCGTGAGCGCCTGTGAGCAATCGGGACGCAGCCAAGTGCCCATGGTTCGCCCAGCGATGGACTTGCACGATTGGTGCAGTGAGCCGACCTCGGCGCTTAAACTCAATTTGCATCCACGTGCCGCACACGGTATCAATGGTTTAGATTTAGCCCATACCCGCGTGCGACTATTAATTGGCCCAGAAGGCGGTTTGTCGGCGGAAGAAATCGCCATGACAGAAACCTATCAGTTTACCGATGTGTTGCTTGGCCCCAGAGTGCTACGCACCGAAACCGCCTCGCTCACCGCCATTACGGCACTGCAACTCAGATTTGGTGATTTAGGCTAGACCGTCCACAACCGCACACAGCGGTGGTATGGCACCCCATTATCCAATAAATGCTTTTTTGCCTGCAAACGGCGACAAATAAGGAACAGATTAATGATAAAACTCGGCATAGTGATGGACCCCATCAGTGAGATCAACATTAAGAAAGACTCCAGTTTTGCCATGTTAATGGCCGCGCAGGAAAGAGGTTATCAGCTGTTTTATATGGAAATGGCCGATCTTGCTATGGTCAACGGTGTGGCTATGGCCAATATGCGTCCGTTAACTGTTTTCAATGATGCGAGCAAATGGTTTGAACTCGGCGAAGCTACAGACACGCCGATGAGCGAACTCGACGTGATCTTAATGCGTAAGGACCCGCCATTCGATACTGAGTTTATCTACGCAACTTACATGCTTGAACGCGCCGAAGAACAAGGCGTGTTGATCGTTAACAAGCCGCAAAGCTTACGTGATGCTAACGAGAAACTGTTTACCGCATGGTTTAGCGAATTCACGCCAGAAACGATCGTAACCCGTGATGCCAAACGTATCCGCGCTTTCCACCAAGCGAAGGGCGATATTATTCTTAAGCCACTTGATGGTATGGGCGGCACCTCGATTTTCCGCGTGAAGCAGGACGACCCAAACCTTGGGGTCATCATAGAAACCTTGACCAGCTATGGCCAACAATATGCCATGGCGCAAGCCTTTATCCCTGAGATAACCAAAGGCGATAAACGCATTTTAGTGGTCGATGGTGAGCCTGTGCCCTACGCCTTGGCGCGTATCCCAATGAAAGGCGAAACCCGTGGTAACTTAGCGGCAGGCGGAAGCGGTGTGGCTCAACCTTTATCCGACAGCGATTGGGCAATTGCCCGCGCCATTGGTCCAGAACTTAAAAAGCGTGGACTGATTTTTGTCGGCCTCGATGTCATTGGTGACAAGCTGACTGAGATCAACGTAACCAGTCCAACTTGTATCCGTGAGATCCAAGCAGCATTTGATGTCGACATCACAGGCATGTTAATGGATGCTATTGAAGCACGCATTAACACCAAAGCATAAAAATTTACCAACGAGTTTGTTGATTTAAGGCGCTTTGACATCACAAGCGCCTAGCCACTTTCTAGGGATCTGATATGAGTTTCACCAAAGCGCCATTCTTGTTACTCGGCATAGGTTTATTACTATCGACTCCGACTTGGGCCAACATAGAAACAGGTCCAACGAAAGCACCGTCGCGTCCCAAAAACATTGTCATCATGATAGGTGATGGTATGGGACCGTCTTACACTAGCGCTTACCGTTACTACAAAGATAATCCTGACACAGAGGAAGTCGAACAAACCGTATTCGACCGTTTACTTGTAGGTATGGCGAGCACTTATCCCGCCAGTGTCAGTGGTTATGTTACCGACTCAGCCGCGGCAGCAACTGCGCTCGCCACTGGCGTTAAATCTTACAATGGGGCGATTTCGGTCGATACCCAAAAGCAACCGCTGCCGACCATACTCGAAAAAGCCAAATCCCTTGGCCTCAGCACAGGTGTGGCTGTCACATCCCAGATAAACCACGCCACGCCTGCAGCCTTTTTAGCCCACAACGAGAGCCGTAAAAACTACGACGCTTTAGCACTCAGCTATCTAGAAACCAACGCCGATGTATTCTTAGGCGGTGGTCAAAAATACTTTACCCCTGAACTATTAGCGCAATTTAAAGCCAAGGGGTATCAACATATTACTCGTTTTGAAGATCTCGCCAGCATCACCCAACCTAAAGTGCTAGGCTTGTTTGCCGAAGTCCAATTACCTTGGGCGATTGATGAAAAAGATGCGAAAAAACTCAGCACTTTAACCCAAAAAGCGCTCAGTTTACTGTCGCAGAATGACCAAGGTTTTGTATTGTTAGTCGAAGGAAGTCTCATCGACTGGGCGGGTCACAATAACGACATCGCCACTGCTATGGGTGAGATGGATGAATTCTCCAATGCCATTGAAGTGGTTGAGCAATTCGTGCGTGAACATCCTGATACCCTGATGGTGATCACCGCCGACCATAACACCGGTGGCCTATCGATTGGCGTCGATGGAAACTACAACTGGAACCCTGAAATCCTACGTAACATTTCAGCCAGTACCGACACATTAGCCTTAGCCGCCATCAGCGGTGAACAATGGCAGGCCGATCTTGCCCGCGGTTTAGGTTTTGAGCTCAACGAAGAAGAAATCGCAAAATTAACGGTCGCCAGAATGCAGGGATTAGAAACCATAGCGGTTGCAATTCGCCATGTTATTGATAAGCGAACTGATACAGGTTGGACAACCGACGGCCACACAGGCACAGACGTACAAGTGTTTGCCGCAGGTCCCGCATCTGAGCTGTTTAACGGCCATCAAGACAATACTGATATCGCCAATAAGATTTTCAGCTTATTGCCAAAACCGAAGAAACCTAAGAGCTAAGCGTTAATCGATTCCTTTCATTAAAGGCAACCGCATAATGCAGTTGCCTTTTTTATTGGTTTTTTTTATTAGGGATTTTATTAGGTCTTAGTGCAGTGATTCGATGCAAACTGGCTCGGGCGTGAATAACGGGTATAATGCCCACACTTAAGTTTATAGGTGCCTGTAACTGTGTTAACTAATCCATCGCAAGTCATTATTCGTAATCAAGACAGCCTAAGCCAACATAAGGTGTTAGTGCTCAATCATGAAGCCGATCTACTGCCAAAAGCCCTGCTCGATGTCGCGGCCTCGGTCGATGCCCTCGCCTTGGATTATCACCATTATTTACACTTAGCGCCGCACGCGAATTCAAAACTGCGTTGCTACTTCGGCCACGAACTGCCACATCAAGACCCAATTAAACCAGAAAAGTACGATACGATTATCGTTTATTTCCCCAAGGCTAAACCCCTCGCACCTTATCTATTTAACCTCGCCGCCAGCCATCTTGTGACTAACGGCCAGCTATTAGTGGTTGGGGAAAACAAAGGCGGGATTAAGTCTTTAGTTAAACTCTTGCCTGAGTATTTTGCGACGGGGATGAAGCTCGATAACGCCCGCCACTGCTTGCTGTTTGGTAGCCATTTAGAGGGCAGCGCCCCGGCAATGAAACTTAGCGACTGGGTCAGTCAGTATCAACTCACAACGCCGCAAGGCGAGATCAGTATCTGTAATTTAGTCGGGGTATTTAGCGAAAAACGGTTAGATCTCGGCACTGAATTATTATTGTCACACCTACCAACACTCTCGGGTCGAGTGCTCGATTTTGGTTGCGGCGCAGGCGTGATCACCGCCGCTCTACTAAAAGCACAACCGAGCCTTTCCCTAGAATGCGTTGATATTAATGCCATGGCGTTAGCTTCTTGCGAACTCACCTTGGCGGCCAATGGCATGACAGCCAAAGTGTATCCATCCGATGGGCTCGCGCAAACCACAGGAAAATTTAACGGCATTATCTCTAATCCGCCGTTTCATGATGGCCTCGCCAGCACCACCAGCATAGCGCAGAACTTTGTCACCGATAGCGCTAAGCAATTACAACATAATGGTATTTGGCAAATAGTCGCCAATCGCCACCTGCCCTATTCCGATATTATCGCCGCCGAATTTGGCCAATTGAAAGTGGTTGCCGATAACAACAAGTACAAGTTGTATTACTTCCAGCACAAATAGATGTTTGATTAATAACGCGCAGATGCTTTCGCTGAAGCGCGTTATTGGCAACCCAGCCACTCACTCTTATCCCAATCCCTGTTTGTTTTTAGATAAAACCTCCCTTTCATCGTGTTACAAAATTCAATATTGTGATCTGCCGCATGCCAGCGATTCTGACAATTCCTCACTTATAGTCACTCAACAGCCGTTCCTAACATAGGGATTCGATTTAAAACATCAAAATAATGGTTAAACCTAAAATCAATATAAGTTGTGGTTTATTCAGTAATTTTTGTTATAAAACCAGAGATAACACTGATTATAAGACTCAATTTTTTATAAAAAACTATTTTAAAATTCACTCATAGACCATTAACAACAAAATGACAACATTTGCTGATTTTGCAGCCAAAAAGGCTTCTTTACCCTAAGTTTCTACTGTTATACTCAAAACAGCTTCTTAACAAGAATAAAACGCAATTACTAGGAATGCCCCTATGCTGGACCCTGAACTCATAGAGCTAAACAGCGATAAGACAAAAGCTGAATTGCGCCTGATCCCTAATGTCCATGGTCCAGTCACCCATGAAGACATAATGCGCCTGTTGTCTTTACCTGAATTCGCCGCCCTGTTTCCGCTAGAGCCAGCCATTACTAAAACCGTCGCTAAAATCAACTCTCTTTGTAATCAAGACGATGGAAAATTTGAGCTCTATACTACTTTGGCCGAACGTCGCGATGGCAGCATAGCTATCGAGATTAGTCCCGATAAAATGCAAGCCAGTCTTAAACTTACCGCAGCATGGGGTGGTAAACAGATAGATTTGCCAGAGATCCTCACTCATCTCAAAAAAAACAACGTCTGCATGGGGCTAAGCAAACTCAAAATTCAAGCTCTACTAAAGCAACTCAGCACACTCAAGCCAGGGGAAATCTGCCAAAGTGAAATAGCCCAAGGCAAAGCCCCTGTTAATGGACTCAATGCGGTACTAGAACGCAAAGTATTCCTTGCGCGCGAACGCTTGCTTCAGCCACAAGAGCGCGAAGATGGCAGTGTCGATATGCGCAATTTAGGCGCAATGATCGTTGTTAAAGCCAATGATCTCTTGATGGTTAAACATTTAGCCACCGAAGGCACTCCGGGCTACAACATCAAGGGCGAAGTCCTTAAACAAAAACCAGGTAAGGATGCCGTGCTTCAAGTGGGTACAGGCACAGCTTTTCATCCCAAAGATCCCAATAAGCTGATCGCCACAGTGCCGGGGCAACCCGTCGAAACCCGTACAGGTATGAATGTCGATGATGTACTGCAACTTAAAGACGTCGATATCAGTACAGGCCATGTCACCTTCAAGGGCAGTATTTTAATCACAGGTGATGTCCACGAGGGCATGATAGTTAAAAGCTCAGGCGATATTACCGTGATGGGGTTTGTGGACTCCGCCACCCTTGAAGCAGAAGGTGATGTCACTGTGAGTAAAGGCATCATTGGTCGCCAGATTAAAGCCAATGAATACTCTACCAATATCTATTCTCAAGGGCAGATCAGCGCCCAATTTGTGCAATATTCTCAATTAGTTGCCAAAGGTAATATCTTAGTCACTAAACAGTTGCTGCACAGTAATACTAAAACCGCCGGCAGTTTAACGGTCAGCGATCCTAGCGGTCGTCGTGGTGATCTGGTTGGCGGAGTCGCACACGCTGAAAAAGGCATCACGGCGGTTGTCATAGGTGCAACGGCAGGGACTAAAACTGACGTTTACTGCGCAATGGGACAGGCTGAACTCAAGCAAGATCTCAAGCTACTCGATGAGAGCGTTAAAGCTATGGTCGTCGCTAGTTTAGATATCGAGGCTCGCCTCAATAAACTGCCCCCAAAGTCAGAATGGCAAGCTGACGCGGTTATGATTGAGCAAATAAAGATGATGCTTGATGAGAAGAATCGCATCATGGACGAACGTACCCGTGAAGAGCTTGAATTCGATACCTTTAAACAAGAAGTCGAAGGCTACTACGAAAAATACCGTATCGAAGTGCTTAAACACGTATTCCTTAACGTTGAGCTGCATATAGGTCCAGCAAATCACCGTACGGCACGTGAACATGGCACTTGTTGTATTGCCAATGTTAATCAAGAGATTAACTTTGACTATAACGCCAAGGCCAAAGCTGCACCGAGCACATAAGGTTCACTAGGGTTCTTAACGCCAGTGCTGAGGCGGCTTTCGCTCGGCAGCCAAACCTCTGAACTCGTTCTGGCCTCTATCTATCTTCTCCAAGCGTGGCATACTGCTCACAGATAAACGCACGCAGCAGTATGCCAAGTCACCTTCTTGCTAAATCCTAATCCTTGTCTACTGCCGCCGATTGATCTCAGAGAATACCTCAGAGCCCATTTTAAACTTCCTAAGGATCTGAAATGACTAGCGTTAAGATGTCGAGTATTGAATGGCCAGCGATTGTAAAACTGACTCAAAATGACGAATTACTTTACCTAGAACATCAAAGAGATTGGCTCGAACTGGCCTGTCTCTATCAGCATCACTTCATCGAAACCGATCAATTATTAGACTCCAAAGGGCAGCGATACCTTATCAGTGCCTGTCCACAAAAAATCCATGAAGATCCTGTTGGCGAATTACCTCGATTACTGCGCCAAAAACAGGATTTGCCACTCAATGAATTTATCAAATGGGTTCAAAATCATGCCCAAGCACTAGGACAATGTTGTGTCGCTAAACTGGCTTTCACGACAATTGCCCAAGGAATCGAAATTGTTCGTACCCTCGATGAATAAACAGCAAGCACATGATAAGCCATAATAAATGGCTATCAATGACTCAGTTAATCAATAAAAAACAATATGACCTTAAAAGCTAATATCCTCATAATCAATTCACAGGCATAATTTGCCGCGGTGTAACAGCGCTAAGCCAGACGGTAAAGCGCTTAAGATGCACTCCAAAATAACCGTTTTCTGCGTCGACTCAAGGGATGACGTTTAAGTTGGCACTAAATATACAAACAGATGGAACCGAAATTGGAACTACTTAAGATTGACTGCTTAGGCAAACAACTGCGCTTAGAAGGCTCGCTCGCGGGCTGGCAACAACTCTACTGGGACAACACCTTAGTCTCACAAAAAGAAGCTTCCGTCGATAATGGCGGCCTTAAAGTCCATGTCTTTGAGCTCACTCACCACAGCAGCCCGTTGGTGACAGAAAGTGGTGAGCAAGCCATCGCCATGACAGAAGCTAAAATCCAAGTTCGCCTCGAAACCGATCTCGTTTGGCAGCCTTTCCGCCTCGATTACTGCTTGCTGATGGATGACAAGATTATCGACCAAGGGCGACGGACAGAGAAAGATATCGAACGCCAAACACCAGAAACGCCCATCGTTAAGCAGCAAAAAATCAGCATGATAGGACTCGCCTCCCTCGGCTTTAAGCTGTTAAAAAGCGCTAAAGTCATAAAGGTAGTGTTAGCGGGCGCCAGTGTTGCCGCTTATTCTTGGCTATTCTCCTTCCAATTCGCCCTCGCACTTATCGCCTGTTTGGTATTTCACGAATATGGCCATATTCGCGCAATGAAATATTTTGGGATGAAGACCAAAGGGATTTACCTTATTCCCTTTATGGGCGGACTCGCGCTCTCCGATGAGAAAATTAATACGCGTTGGCAAGATGTGGTGATTTCCATCATGGGGCCAACCTTTGGGCTCTTGATGTCCATCGCTTCCTTGATTGCTTACCACGCAACGGGTAATGTGTTTTTTGCTGGCCTTGCCGCCTTTAATGCGCTGCTTAACCTATTTAATTTATTGCCTATTCTGCCACTCGATGGCGGCCATATTTTAAAGAGCATCAGCTTTTCGATGAACAGCATTATGGGCTTGGTCGCCTGCGCCGCCGGTGCCGCTTTCGGAGTGTATATCAGCTACACCTTAGGCTTAGCCCTATTGGGCTTCTTACTGTTGATCGGCAGCTTAGAAATCATCTTCGAGTGGCGAACTCGTCATCAAAGCCATCTGCTGCCATTAGACAGATACGGGCAAATCTTCTCGGTTATTTGGTATTTACTCACAGTTGGCGCCTTAGTCGGCATCATCTGGCACTTAGCCGGAACCGGCGATGATATGCTCAGTCTGCCGCTGCAAATACTCCGCAGCTAATTTGGCTTAACGGCTAAACGCAGCGCAAAGGCACTAGCACGAGTGCTAACACTTGCACTTGCCCAGAGTGATGCAATACAAAAAACCGCTATTAATAGCGGTTTTTTATTTTTATGTCGCGCTGTGATGCTTTTACAAAAATGCGCTATTCCTTTGCCAAAGGCGGGGCGATATCACTGCCACCAAGGGCTTGATAAAGCGTCGCTTGGGCGGTGAGTTGGTTGTAACGATTCTCGAGTAAAGCCGCCTCGGCGCTGCGACGATTCTCTTGGGCATCAATCCAATTCTGAATACCGATAGCGCCATTGCGATACTGGCTCTCATAAATGGCTTCAACGGCCGCCGCGGCACTGAATTGCTGTGCCAACTTCTCCCCTTGATAACGATATTGCTGCTTAGCCGAAATCGCGTTATCGACATCTTCAAAGGCGGAATAAAGCGTCTTGCGATAATTCACCACTGCGGTTTGATAATCGATATCGGCAATGTCATTATTGATTTGCATTTGATTCCACTGCAAAAAGGGCAAGACTAGCCCTGCGCCTAAACTGCCAACGGGATTGCGTAACAACTCTTTTAACTCAGAGGTCGACTCCCCAACACCGCCGGTTAAACTCAGGCTTGGAAAATAACTCGCATAGGTCGCATCTTTACTCGCCAAGGCGGAGCGCAGTTGATACAAGGAGGCCTTCACATCTGGGCGTCTCACTAATAAATCTGCGGGTACACCCACGCTAACATCAGGTACTGCTACGTCGGGGAGTTGCTTAATCTCAACCCAAGTTCCCCCTGAAGCTAAACTCTGCACTGGATCAGCGGCTGGCGCTTGATTGAGTAATATCGCGAGGGCGTTTTTAGCCACAGTTAATTGCTGAATAAGCTGGCTATGGGCGGCCTCTTGTCCCGCCATACTGCGCTGAGCTTCAAGCACATTCACTTGCGTCACGGCCCCAGAATCATACTGCCTTTGGGTTAATGCCAGCGTTTGCTGACTGTACTCGATACTCTTTTGGCTTAAATCAATCCGTTGATTTAAATAACCTATCTGCCAATACAAGGATGCGGTGGTCGCCACTAGGCTTTGGGTGGTACTTTCCCTATCTTCGGCGCTCGCCAGCGCCGCCCATTGAGCTTGGTCGATATTGGCCGACACTTTGCCCCACAAGTCCACCTCATAACTCACGGACAATTTTGCTTGATAACTCTTAGTCGCATCGCCACCCTCCAGTGGCTGATTACGGGAAGCGTCAAGGTTTGCCGATAACTGTGGGTATAGATCATCCCGCGTTAGTCCTGCCTGCAAGCGTGCCTTACGCAGCGTTAAGGTCGCTAGGGTTAAGTCATTGTTAGTGCTCAACACTTGACTGACCAGCTTATCGAGCTCGGGCTGATGAAACTGCTGCCACCAAGGATCAACTCTCACTTGCTCATTCACTGTGGTGTTTTGCCACTGTTCGGGAATAGCCAATGCGGGTGGTTCAAAGTCTGAACGCATAACACTGCCACAACCACTCAACAGGGCTATGCACAGAGCAGGTCCCAAAGCCGTACAAACAGCAATAGCACAGCTACGAGGCGAAAATATTCGATTAAATAGTTTAGTATTCATGGTGTTATTATTCTCTGGCTAGTGCATCAACGGGATCTAACTGCGCCGCATTGCGGGCGGGTAAGAAACCAAATAGCACACCAATTAAGGTCGAGCAGGCAAAGGCGGCAACGATGGAGGTGGTGGAATAAATCATTTGGAAACTGCCTCCCGTTTGAGCAAACACCACGCCAATTAAGTAGGACAAGGCGATGCCTAAGGTGCCACCACACAAACACACTAAAATGGCTTCGATAAGGAACTGGCGCAAAATATCACTCTGGCGCGCACCCACCGCCATACGAACACCGATTTCACGGGTTCGCTCAGTCACAGACACTAACATAATGTTCATCACCCCAATTCCGCCAACGACAAGGGAAATCACCGCGATAGCCGAGATCAGTAAGGTCATGGTCGCAGTGGTTTTTTCGATGTTCTGCCTAATGGTATCGGTATTAATGGTGAAGAAATCTTGCGTACCGTGGCGCATTTTAAGTAGCGCGATAATGCCCTGCTCCGCCGCGTTACTCGGCACAGTTTCATCGAGTCGAACGGTAATACCATCCAAATAGTTTTTACCCACCATACGGCCAGAAACTGTGGTGTAAGGCACCCACACATTAAGCGCATCGCTGTTACCAAAAGCACTTTCTTTGGGTTGAGTCACACCTATGATACGTACGGGTAAATCTCCAAGGAAAATCACTTGCCCTATCGCCGAGTTATTGTCGGCTGCACTGTTAGGGAAAAGCTCCTTACGGGTATTGTCATCAATCACCGCATCTTGGGCGAGCGATGCGACACTAGCATCATCCCAAAATTGGCCCTGCGCTAACTCGTACCCTCTTACACGGAAAAACTCAGGCCCCACACCATTCACCGATGCCGATACCGCTTTATTACCAAAACGAACCGTTGCAGTAGAGCCAATGCTTGGCGTTACGCTATCAACATAGGGTAAATTTTTAAGAGCATTTGCGTCCGTTGCGGTTAAGGTGCGTACCCGCGCCGAGCGTCTATCGCCAAAACCAGAACCGGGGCGAATATCAATCGTGTTAGTCCCCATCGAACTGATACTTTTGAGAATGGCCTGCTGCGAGCCTTCACCTAAGGCCACCACAGAAACCACAGAGGCGATACCGATAATAATCCCGAGCATAGTCAAGAAAGTACGTAACCTGTGGGTCGACATTGCCACCAGCGCCATTTTAAGCGCTTCGACATATCTGTCCCACGAAGCCACCCGCGCACGCGAGCCATCTTTTGCTGCCACTGCACCGTTAGGCTTTTGTGACGCCGTATTTTGTAACGTTGAGCTTTGCGACGTCGAGCTTTGTGGCTTAGCCGTTTGTTTATCCTGACTGCGCTCATCGCTGATGATCACGCCGTCTTTGATTTCGATAATGCGGTCGGCATATTGGGCCACATGCATATCGTGGGTCACGATAATGATGGTATGACCGTCGCTGTGCAGCTCCTGCAACAACTGCATCATTTCTTCGCCGCTGTGACTGTCAAGTGCACCTGTTGGCTCATCCGCAAGGATCACATCGCCGCCATTCATCAAAGCGCGCGCCACACTGACCCGTTGTTGCTGTCCGCCACTGAGCTGATTGGGTTTATGGTCAAGCCTGTCGCCAAGGCCTAAACGCGTTAACAAATGCTCGGCCCTGTCTTTACGAACCGTGCGTTCTTTACCCGCATACACAGCAGGCACTTCGACGTTGCCTATGGCGGTCAAATCGCCCAGTAAATGATAACGCTGAAAGATAAAACCAAAGTGCTCGCGGCGCAGCTGTGCTAACTCATCAACGTCCATAGTCGAGGTATCTTGGCCGTTGATAAAATACGCGCCCTTTGACGGCTTATCTAAACAACCAAGAATGTTCATTAGGGTCGATTTACCCGAGCCAGAAGCACCAACTATCGCCACCATCTCGCCACGGCCAATCGACAAGTTCACATCTTTCAGCACAGTGAGTTGCTGCTCACCCGCCTGAAAAGTGCGATAACAACCTGAAATTTCAAGTAATGCCGTTGTCACTGTTAAAACCTCACGCTAGGTGGGCGACGTAATTTACTGCTGCCATCATCGGAAGACGGCATGCCAAGCACAACCTGATCGCCTTCCTTCAAACCCGCGGTGATTTCAGCATTGATTTTGTTGTTAATCCCCACAGTGACATCCACATATTGCACTTGGTTATCAACTAATACAGGCACTTGATATTGCGGGCCGCTGCGAGCTTTACGCTCGACAGGCTTAGCCTCTGGCGCCGCGGATTTCTCCCTCGGCTTTATACGCAATATCTGCGCAGGCACTAATAGCGCATCATCGGCCTTAGCTAACACTATAGACACCTGCGCCGTCATGCCGATACGCAAGGTGCGGTCAGGGTTTTCTACATCAAACAGACCATGGTAATAAATGGCGTCTGAGTCGCTAGAGCTCATATTGCTATCGTCGCCATCCATCGAAATCGGCCCAGGTTCAATCGCCCTCAAAACGCCGCGGTAGGGATGATTCGGTTTTCCAAGGACAGTGAAATACACGGCTTGACCCGGATGGACATTGACAACATCGGCTTCGGAAATCTGCGCTTTAACTGTCATGGTATCCAGCTGCGCCATTTCAACTATGGTCGGTGTTGTTTGATTAGCGTTAACGGTTTGCCCCACTTCCACCGCGGAATACACCACAGTGCCATCCATTGGCGCGGTAATTTTGGTATAACCTAAATCGATTCTGGCACTGTCGACGTTAATTTCAGCCTGCTGTTTTTGCGCTTCTAATTGCTCAAGCTCGGCTTGATAAACCGTTAGATTAGCATCGGCCACTTCATAATCGGCGCGAGAACTGGCCTTATCGGCAAGCATTTGCTGCTGGCGGCTAAATTCCAATTTAGCTTGGCGGATCTGCGCCTGTTTAGCGCGGAACTGAGCATTGATACTCTTGAGTGATGCGAGGGCATCCTTCAAATTATTCTGCTGCGCTAAGCTATCAATCTGAGCAATCAAATCGCCTTTCTTTACTTCATCACCCAGTGCCAGCGGCAAACTTAAGATTTGCCCCGATACCTGCGCGCCCACACTCACCAGTTTGGATGCCTGCAACATGCCATTGGCCAGCACTGAGTTTTCGATATCGCCACGGCGCACCGCTTCAGTCACATAGGTAGGTGCCGTTTCAGGCTTATGCCACATAAAATAAGCACCGCCAATCAGGAGGATTAAGCCGCTTAACGCGAGCAGCAATTTACGCTTTGAGGATTTTTTCATCGGTATTGTCGTGTCCATCAATGCTAAAGACAGCAAGCATTCATCTTGCTAAGGAACTGAAATTGTTCCAACAGTATATAGAGTTAGCCAAAGACAGTAGACGAAGGAAGTGTCGTTAACAGGTAAAGATTTGCAAATATCTGTGTAGAAATTGACAAGGAAAGCACGATTGAGTGGTGCTTAGACTGCCATGCCAATTTAGTGCGTTATCAAATCGTCAGGTGATAAATTGTTGGGGTCTACATTCTATGACTGTGCCACTTGTGGTAGTTCAGCCATTTAAACGAATCTAGATACATACTTCATTTGATTCTGTTTCAAGAAAAATCAACGTTGTAAGGTGAAGCCCCACGACGTTGATCTTCTCTAAAAGAATGAAAAATACAAATCAAGTTCGTAAATAAAAGAAACCATTAGATTCCCCACCAACCCATTGCGAAAACAATAACGCCAAGTCACTGGCCATCCACAGTGAATAACCCAATGATTAATCGAATTAATTATTCAATTCGACTAATTCATGCTGGCGAGGATCACCTGCGTGACATCAAAACAGGCGAAACATGATTCGCCGACAGCCAAACTCTGCATTTGGGTGAGTGGCATCACTGAATAGATGATGTCTTTGCCATCAATATCTATGGCTAATTCGGCCTTATCGCCAAGTTCAGTCACGCTCAGCAAACGACCGCTTAGGCAATTTTGCCCATCCACTTCACAGGCATGAGTCGTCGCCAGTACAGCGGGGGCTTTAAACAGTAACAACACAGATTTATCCAGGGCTAACTGCAAGCGTTCGCGGCTCGAATGGGTCACTGAAATCTGAATCTGTTGTCCGCCCGCTAAGGTCACGCTGATTTTGTCATTTAATCCAAATGAGTCAATGCTATTGATACGCCCCGTTAACTGATTGCGGGCGCTGGTGTTGAGAGAGAAATGCGCCATCACATCCAATAAACTGTGCATATCGACGGACTCATCGAGCAAGGCAGCCAAAGCCATTTCTTGTACTTGGGAGGTGATGGAATACACCTTAAGCAACCGTTCGCCAAATTCGGTGAGTTTAGCGCCGCCACCGCCTTTGCCGCCCTTTTCGCTACACACTACGGGTTCGGGCATGGCGGTGTTCATCTCATTGATCGCGTCCCACGCCGCTTTATAACTGATCCCCGCAAGCTTGGCGCCTTGGCTGATCGAGCCTGTGTTGGCAACCTGCTCAAGCAGGCTTATCCGCCTAGGATTGGCGAAGGGCTTATCCCCGAGGGAAAGCGTAAGTAATGCATGTAAATCCATCGTCTATCCAGCACCCAAGTCTGACTTGAGTCCTATTGTCCTTCATCGTCTTGAGGATACCAATAAGATTGCCGAGATATTTCAGCGGATGAATGCCATTAATCCGCAAGAAACCGCACACAGATCACTAATTGATTGCTTAGGGCTTGAATGATCGATATATAGATTGGTATATAACGATCACTTTTTATCACGGAGGAACACAATGAAATCCATTCACCTTAAGCAATTACTGCGTTTTACCACGGCTTCGTTATTTACAATGGTACTGACATCTAGCCCAATTTTTGCGGCAGACAATGAGCAAGTGACTGTTTTTGCAGCGGCATCGCTCACCAATGCACTTAACGAAATCGGCCAGCAATATGAAAAAGAACACAATACTAAGGTGATATTCTCCTTCGCCTCTTCTTCAACACTGGCAAAACAAGTGGCCAATGGTGCGCCCGCCGATCTGTTTGTCTCGGCGAATCAAAAGTGGATGGATTATCTGGTCGATGCAAAAGCGGTCGATGTTAACAGCCGAAAAACCTTGTTAAAAAATACCTTAGTCTTGATTGCCGAGAAAAATAGTCCCATCACAGAAGTCGTGCTCAATGGCGATTGGGATATTAAAGCCGCATTAAAAGGCAGTCGTATGGCTGTTGGCGATCCAGATCATGTGCCTGCTGGACAATATGCCAAGCAAGCCCTCGAAAACCTCAAGCTATGGCAAGCCGCTGAGCCCTTACTCGCCCGTGCTAACAATGTCCGTGCCGCCCTCGCTTTGGTTGAACAGGGTGAAGCGCCGCTTGGCATAGTGTATTCAACCGATGCGAAAGTCGCCCAAAAGATCAAAATCGTTGGCACCTTCCCAGAAACGAGTTACAGCCCAATTGAATACCCTGTCGCCTTAGTCAAACAAGAATCGACCGCAAGCGCCAAAGCGTTCAATGAATATCTGCAGGGCCCAAGCGCAAAAAATGTGTTTGAGAAATATGGCTTTGGAGTGAATTAGGGTGCTGAGTGGTTCTTTGTTAAGCGGCTCTCTGCTAAGTGGCTCTCTTTTGAGCGACTATGAAATTGCCGCACTGCTGCTCAGCTTAAAGGTGTCATCCGTTGCCGTTATCGCCAGTTTACCCTTGGGTATTTTATGCGCTTGGTTGCTGGCAAGGGTCGAGTTTCCTGGCAAGGCTATATTTGACAGTGTGCTCCATCTACCACTGGTGTTACCGCCTGTGGTAGTGGGTTACCTCTTGCTGATCAGCATGGGCCGCCAAGGTTTTATCGGCCAGTGGTTATTTAATTGGTTTGACATCAGTTTTAGCTTTAGTTGGCGCGGTGCGGCCCTCGCGGCGGCGATAGTGTCATTCCCGCTGATGGTCAGAGCCATACGCCAATCCTTTGAAACCGTTGATATTCGACTCGAACAAGCCGCACGCACTTTAGGTAGCAGTCGATGGCGGGTATTTCTCACCATCACACTGCCGCTCACCTCACCAGGGATAGTGTCGGGGATGATTATCGCCTTTGCCCGCAGCCTAGGGGAATTTGGCTCGACCATTACCTTCGTTTCTAATATTCCCGGTGAAACTCGTACTATTCCGCTCGCCATGTACTCTTTTATTGAAACCCCAGGGGCAGAATATCAGGCCATGCGTCTGTGCATTATCTCAATAGTGATCGCACTAGCATCTTTACTCGCCTCCCAATGGCTGAGTAAAAAAGCCCTGCAGAGGACAGCAAGCGTATGTTAAGGATCAATATTGAAAAACGGCTCGGACAACTGCAACTGAAAGTCGATACCCAATTGCCATTGCAAGGCGTGACAGCCGTTTTTGGCCGCTCGGGTGCGGGTAAAACCTCGCTAGTGAACCTGCTCGGCGGGCTTTCGACCCCAGATAGCGGTGAAATCCGCCTCGGTGACAAACTGCTTTATCAACAAGGCAAAGTGAACCTTCCCCCAGAGAAGCGCCAAATTGGCTATGTATTTCAAGAAGCACGACTGTTCCCGCACTATAGCGTGAAGGGCAATCTCAACTATGGTGTGCGTAAAGCTAACCCAGTCTTGTTCGATAGAATTGTGCAACTACTAGGGATTGAAAAACTCCTCAGTCGTTATCCCAGCACGCTATCTGGCGGTGAAAAACAACGGGTTGCCATTGGCCGTGCCCTGCTGACATCACCTGACATGCTGCTGATGGATGAGCCGCTGGCATCACTCGATTTACCCCGTAAACGCGAGTTACTGCCCTACCTGCAAACCTTATCGCAGGAACTAAAACTGCCGATTTTGTATGTGAGCCACAGCTTAGATGAGATCTTACAACTGGCGGATTATATGCTGGTGCTGCATCAGGGAAAATTGATCGCCCAAGGGGCCTTAAGTGAAGTGTGGAATAGCGAGCAAATGCGCCCTTGGGTGCCATTGCAGGAACTCAGCTCACTCCTCAGTGCAAAGGTCGCCGACAGACATCCCGACTACCCCATGACTCGACTCGTGATGGATGATGGAAACTATTTGTGGGTAAGTGGCTATCTGGCTGAAACGGCGAAGAAACTCAAAGTGCGTATTCAGGCAAATCATGTCTCGGTTTGCACTGAGATCCCCAAAGGCTCAAGTATCCGCAACCTGCTAAAGGGAGAAATTAAAGAGTTATACCCCAGCGATAACGGCGAGCAAATCCAATTAAAAATCGCCCTAGGCCGCGATGAACTTTGGGCCAACATCACCCCTTGGGCCTGCGACGAACTGCAACTCACTCATGGCAAAGCGATTTATGCACAAATCAAAGGCGTGACTATGACACAAATGGATATCGCCGAATCCCACTAGCTCAACCTAGAGCACCGTTCGAAAACCAAATTTCAGGCACAAAAAACCGACTCTAGGTCGGTTTTAGTTCCTTCATCTGAAGGATTTGGTACCAGTGGCCAGACTCGAACTGGCACGCTTTTAAGGGCGGGGGATTTTGAATCCCCTGTGTCTACCGATTTCACCACACTGGCATATCAAATATGCACTTAGAAGCAATCAAAACAACTGGCTGTCTCTAAGTGCTGGGAATTATACCTTTGCTTATGACAATGGCAAGTCTTTTGCCGCGACTTTAATACAAATTGCATTTAACCGCTCAAAAATCATGCTCTTGGGGTTATTCTGCGCCATGGGATAATAAAAAAACGGTATATTCTTTATCACTTTTTTGAATATGGTTTACCAACCAAGCTTTCAAGAAAGCCATTAATTCGTCGGCAACATCTTCACCTCTAACAACTCGCTTTTGAAAATCAAGTACTTGCCCAACTAACTTGCCGTGTTTTTCCTTGTGACTGTCAGTTTGAGGATAACCAAAACGCGCAAAGAGTTCCTCTTCATAGGCAAAGTGATTGGCCGTGTAATCCACTAACCCTTGCACGATACGTTTGATGGCTTCGAGTCCATACTCTTCATTTAATGTGCGGTGTAATTCATTGATCAATGAGACTAAGCGCTGATGTTGACGATTGATCTCAGGCATTCCTATGTCTAACTCAGGCCCCCATTTCACAAAGAGTTTATTTTGCGCCTGACTCGAATTAAAAAATGCCGCATTCACATGGAATCGATGCAGCAAGGAGCCTATTTCCTGCGACATGTTATACACTTTCAAACTCGATAAGTTAGTGTTGTTGGTGTGGGAGGCATTACTCAGGGCTAGCTCAGCCATCACACTGATATTTTTATTAATTTCCTCTGCTACTGTATGTTGTTGTCCCGATGCCGTGGCGATTTGGTGGGACATATCGGTAATGGTCTCCACCTGAGCGACAATCTGCCCGAGTGCACTGTGAGCTTGATCAACCATATCAGCCGTTTCGTCGGCAATCGCCACGTTTTTCAACATGACTTCAACACCATGTTGTGCGCCTTTTTGTAATGCGGCGATTTGCTGCTGGATCTCAACCGTTGCTTCGGATGTTCGTTTAGCAAGATTACGCACTTCATCGGCAACTACAGCAAAACCGCGGCCATGTTCACCCGCTCTCGCACTTTCAATGGCAGCATTTAAGGCGAGTAAATTGGTCTGTTCGGCCACCTGCGAAATGGTTTCAATAATGCTACTGATATTGTTGCTGTCGGCGGCCAAGTGCTCGATCACGGTTCGAGTATCATGGATCTGTTGCGACATAGCGCCAATTTTAGTGACTATGCCATTCATGATTTGATCGCCGCGCTTAGCAGAACTTTGTGCAATATCAGCTGCCTGCGCAGCACTCACCGCATTTTGCGATACGGCTTGTACGCTTGAAACCATCTGCGTCATTGCACTGGCTGCCAGTTCAGTTTGATGCTCTTGCTCTAACACGCCTTGCTTTGCCTGTTCACTGATAACCTTGATATCCGAGGCGACTTTTTTCATCCCTTCACAGGTATCAGATAAAGACAAAATCGTACGGCTGACATCCTCACCCATGCGATTAATGTTATGTACTACCTTAATGAACACACCCGCATCTTTCTCTTCCAATTGATAACTCAAATCTCCCTCGCCTAAGTGGTGTGCTGCACGCTCAAGTTGTCTCAAATTACGAATTAATTTATTGATGTTGAACATTAAAATGGCGGCGAGCGCGCTTAAACACAAAATGGCAACAAAGTGCCCTGTGATCACCAAACAATAGAGGGGATAAATCAGCAACAATAGTGGCGCAAAGATAGAATTATATCCCATTGAATCCTTGTGACTTTTTTTAGAATCCATTTTTTACTCCTTTAAAAAACTGATATCGCGCCTTCATATAAAAACAAGAACGAATAAATGGAATAGCGCGTTAACTGAATATCGATCGAGTTGAATAGGTTAATCCTAGACGCTAACGGAAGAAGAAACAAAGCTAAATTATTTGAACTCGTCGCTGTTAAGCATACTCTTAAATTTGACCAAGATCACAGAGTTAACTAAGGGTTATGACTTTGTATTCCTATGTCGATTTTTTATTGATCGAGATCAGTATTTTAGCTATCGAATACCGCTAATTTAGCGAGGACTTCACAGGAAAGAGGATTTCAGTCATGGCATTTTGGTTAGATCTAATGTTTGGTAACCCCATAGGCTTACTTTCAATGATCGTTATCTTTAGCACAATAGGGATAGTGTCTTATATCACTTGGATGTTCATTGTGAAGTCGGCACCGAAACCATAGTTTTTGCTCCAGTTGTTCTTCATGTTTCTTGTATAAATGCAAAATCTAGGGGGTCCTATCACCCCCATTTTTTTGTTGTCTCGCATGTTAAAAATGCTAACTAAAACATAGCTAGCACTCATCCGAGTGAGGTAGAACACGCCTATGCTGCGTGTTTTCTGTTTTGTACTAATCCATTCAAAAATTGCGGACGCGCCTTAATCAACGACTGCATTTCTTCTTGGCTCGGCTCACCGGCTGGCAAACGCAGCACATCACGGTTGAGGTACATACGCGCTTTCATGGCAATCTTATAGTCAGCGGTCGGTCCCTGAATTGCATAATGGCGCTCATTACCGAGCTTCTCTAAGATACAGGCATTCACTAAACTTTTTACAGCGGGTTCATTTTGCGGCAGAGTCAAAATCGTGGCGCCTTGAAGAAAGAATTCCCTCACTAAAGCTCGCTCAGCGGGATCAAGTAGATTCACTTTAGCTTCAATCGTCTCAATAACACGCTTATCACTTAAATGACGGATAGACTCATCTAAGCCTAAGTTAATTAATTGACTCAAAAAATAAGCGATAGAAACGATTAGACCTAATCCAACAAACTGTGCATGTTCTGGCACAAATTTATCGAGCGCCAGCACTGCCAGCACATTAGGGGGAATAAGAAGTAAGACAGAACAACTCACCATAAGCCACAGCATGACTCTAAACATCATTTTCTTCGGGCTAAAAAACTTAACTGAATCCAGCTTGAGTTTAAACATAGTGCTATCCCAGTGACAAAAAATTGAACTTATCGGCTAATAAGCAAATTTAATGCCACAAATGAAGACATATTTCGTTGATTTTATCTGCGAGAAAATGCACTTTCTGGATCTGTAGGTCTATGCTTATAAGCATCTCAAGCCGCTATTGCATAAAGAAAATTTAAGATGCTGACATTCTTTAGCCAACTTATCAAAAGCCCCATAGGCAGGCACCTTACCCTGTCTATTGTACTTTTTAGTTCTGTTATCACCTTAATCACCACTGCATATCAGTTGATCAGTGATTATCGCAATGATGTAGTGCGTATCGATAGAGTATTTTCCAACATGGAAAAGGTGAACTTAGATGTACTCGCCGCCAGTATTTGGGTTATTGACGAGCGGCTCATTAACACTCAGCTCAATGGGCTAATTCAGCTGCCCGATATTAACTATATTTCGATTAAAGATGACAGCGGCCAAGCATGGAATGCAGGCGAGCAGAAACAAGAACACTCCTTAGATAAAACCTTTCCTTTAGTCTATAAATCACCGACTGAAAACATCAATGTCGGCACACTCGAAATACAAGTCGATGTCGATGCTATCTATCAACGCTTGTATGATAAGGCCATTATCATTCTGCTTTCTAATGGCATTAAAACCTTCTTAGTGGCTGGGTTTATTCTATTTTTAGTGTGGTTCAACATTACTAAACACTTAGATAAACTCAGCCAATACTGCAAAAATATCGACATAGACCATGAATACGAGCCACTACAATTTGACCGTCATGAAAAAATTGATGAATTCAAACAAGTCGCCGATTCCATCAATAGCATGCAAGTACAACTTAGAAGCTCATTTAGCGCCTTAAAGAATTCTAAGACGGAACTGCAAATAGCCTTAGAAGATAGAGAGCGGCTACTCAAGCTCGAACGTAGCTATAAAGAAGAGCTCGCAAGGCAAGTAAAAGAAAGAACACTAGAGTTAGAACAATCCCTTAGCGCACTAAAACGAGCACAACAGGTTTTAGTTGAGCAAGAAAAAATGGCTGCCTTGGGTGGACTCGTGTCAGGGGTTGCACATGAGATAAACACCCCAATTGGCATTTGTTTGACGGCGGCAAGTGCGCAGCTCAGCCATATTGAAGAACTGATCGACCTGATCCACAGCGATCAAGCCACATTAGATGAGATAAATGAAATACTTAATGAGTACCAAGAAAGCTGTGAACTCATTGTCCGTAATATCACTAAAGCCAGTAGTTTAATTCAAAAATTTAAAACGATCGCCATCGATCGCAGTCACGAAGAACACCAATGCTGTAATCTAAACCAGCAGCTACATGAAATCCTAGAGTCGACATTAATTATGCATCCCAATGTTAACGCCTCAACGGAGATCAACGTGGAGCCTACACTCAATATCAAAACCAATATCAGTTTGTTAAATCAAATTGTTAGTAATATTCTCTCGAACGCCTTTACCCATGCATTCCAAGGACATGAAGACAATCTTATCCACATTAGTGCGACTTTGGATGAAGAATCAATTCAAATCAGCATTCAAAATAATGGCTTAGCCATTCCAGCCGATGTTGCTGAGCACATGTTCGAACCCTTCTTTACTACAAATCGTAATAAAGGTGGTACTGGCTTAGGATTATCAGCGGCCTTTAATGCCGCAACACTGTTGAAAGGCACTATGAGTTATTGCGCAGACTCAAAACTAGGCGGCCCACAATTTGATATTAAATTTCCATACACTCAATGTGAACCAGTCAATAATCAACAAGATTTTTATATCTAGGTATAACCTAATGAAATTACATAATATTGAAGGGGCATCACCGCCCTTGAAAGCGGTGATATCTTGACTGAATCTAGGTTAAGAGTTTAAACCGCCTCTTGAGCCTGCTGTGCCAATCGCGCTAATACGCGACTTGCCGCCACAAAACCAAATGTCCCAGTGACCATAGTTACAGCCCCAAAACCAGAAGCACAATCCATCCTCATGCTGCCATCAGCCGCCGCTTTAGTACCGCACACTGAGCCATCGGCTTGGGGATACACTAACTGCTCACTGGAAAAAACAGCATCGATAGCAAACCGGCGTTGCAGGTTTTTAGAGAAGTTATACTCGCGGCGCAAAATATTACGCACTTTGGCTAGCAAAGGATCTTGGTAGGTTTTAGCGAGATCAGTTAACTGAATTTGCGTCGGATCTGTCTGTCCACCCGCACCGCCCACTGTCACTATCTTAATTTTTTGACGTTTACACCAAGCAATTAACGCAGCCTTCTGCTTAACGGCATCAATACAATCAATAACATAATCAATATTGCCCCCCTCTTTAGCCCCGAGCAAATACTCGCCTAGATTATCCAATGTAATAAAATCTTCAATTTCATTCACTTGGCAATCAGGATTAATTTCACGGATCCGCTGCGCCATCACAGCGACTTTAGAGCTGCCGATAGTGGAACTGAGCGCGTGAATTTGACGGTTAGTGTTAGTGACACAGATATCGTCTAAATCCATCAAGCTTATCTGTCCGATGCCGCTTCGCGCTAAGGCCTCTGCCGCCCAAGTACCTACGCCACCAATACCAATCACCACCACGTGGGATGTGGCAAATTTAGCCAGAGCCTTTTGTCCATACAAACGGCCAATTCCGCCAAATCGATTTAGATAGGCCTCAGTCATAAATACTTACCTTATATTACTCAATAACAGCAGGAGCGCTTGCCCTAGCATCGAATGGATGCCAACAGGGCAGCTTAATAGCAACACCAGAAATGTGCCGTGGATTCTAAACGATATCGACATAAACCGAAATCAGATCCTCAGCCACCAAACACTAGATGCAAAGGGATACGAATACTAAATGAGTGTAATAAAAGCAAAGGCCCATCATTTACCACCGAGTCATTTGGTAATCGACTTAATAAAAACATGTATTTCACTTGTAAAACAATATGTTGAATAAGCCATCCTTTATATGAAACTTGATCAAGATCACACTTTATCATTTCAAGTCTGTGCAGACTTTGCCGCATAAAAGCTCAACAGCATGCATAGATACTGAAGTTATCAATGCATATAACAGCGATAAGCACAGGAAAATGAAGATGAAAAAGAATCTACTGACGACGGCTATTATTTCTAGCCTCACACTCTATTCATTCACAGCACTCGCCGATGGCCCTGAATTCTATGGTCATGCTGATCTTGCCATTACCAATTCAGACACAGGTTATGCAACTCAAAACCAAAAGGAGGGCACTGTTCTTGAAAACAACTTCTCTTGGTTAGGCGTAAAAGGTTCTGAAGCTGTAAGCCCTTACTTTGACATCATTTATCAAATGGAATTTGGTGTCGAAAACTTTGATAACTCAAATAAAACCTTCAATGCCCGTAATACATTCCTAGGTATCAGAAGTGCCGCAGGTACGGCTTTAGTGGGTCGTAACGATACCGTATTTAAAGCAGCTGAAGGTAGCTTCGATCTTTTCGGTAATACCAATGCTGATATCGACTTACTGGTTGCAGGCCAAACACGCTCCGCCGATGGCATTTCTTACTATTCACCTAAAATTGCCGATCTCGTGACGCTTAATGCCACTTATCTGATGAGTGATAACTATGACCAAGTGGATAGCAATGGCAACGACGTGTATAGCAAAGATCAAATGTATGCTCTGAGCGCCACCTTAGGGGATAAAGCCTTTAAAGCACAAAACTACTATGTCGCTGCCGCCTATAGTGATGGTATTGATAATGTTGAAGCCTACCGTGGTGTGGCCCAAGCTAAATTCGGTGACGTAATCTTAGGTGCCTTATATCAACACAGTGAGCATGTAGATGATAAGTTTGCCAATCTCTCAGGCGATACCTATTTTGTCAACGCAGCCTACTTAATTGGCGACTTAAAACTAAAGATGATGTACGGCAAAGATGACTCAGGTCTAGGCAAGTACGTGAGCCGTTATGTTGGTGACCAAGACAACAGTGGCCTAGAACAGGTCCGTGATGTTGACCTGCAACAGTTCAGTGTGGGCGCAGATTACCGCCTGAGCACTAAGACTATGGTCTATGGTCACTACACGCGCTTCGATGGTGATCTTATGTTGGCCGATGTAAAGCAAGACCTGAATGACAACATCTTTACTGTCGGTTTACGCGTTGATTTTTAAATAGATTAATCAACTAACCCCAAGGTTATTTATTGATAAAAAAGCGGCTTCGGCCGCTTTTTCTGCTTAGATATCGCCCCCAAACACAAATCTATAACCAATATGACAGACTTGCTACAGCATTAGTATATGCTACAGTTACCCTCGCCGACGCACTATCTAAGGCAATCCGCCTTACCTACCACTTAAGTAGTAAGTGAAAAATAGAGTTTTACCCCTTTCAGGTAAATTTGCAGTCAAGATATAAGGAAAGATCCCAGAAATGGCCCGAATATAGGCAAGGAGAGCCAAAAACATGATCTGCGCCACAGCCTGCGAGTCGTAAAACTGTAAAAATCGGCGGCAACTTTGTTACCGACTCAGGTAGCAAATGCGTTAAACCACACAAAAACCATGAAAAATGGATAAGAACTTAGGTTCGAGGGAGCACAAAACATGAAAAAGACATTCATCTCTGCATCAGTTGCATCAGTATTGGCATTGGCTTCATTCGGTGCGCTAGCCGAAGGCCCAAGCTTCTATGGTCGTTTAGAGCTTGCTCTAACCCATACTGACACAGGTGCCACTCTACAATCAGGTACTAACGGCTTAGAAGCAAACTATGCCGATGAGAATAACGCAGGTACTTATTTAGAAAACAACTTCTCTCTATTAGGTGTTAAAGGTTCAGAAAAAATCGCTGATGGCTTTGACGTTATCTACCAAATGGAATTCCAAGTTGAAAACACTTCTGGTGCAGGTGATGTTTTCAAAGCACGTAACACTTTCTTAGGTTTAAAAACTAACGCTGGTACTGTGTTAGTGGGTCGTAATGACTCAGTATTCAAACAAGCCGAAGGTGCTGTGGATATTTTCGGTAACACTAACGCCGATATCGACCGTTTAGTCAGTGCCCAAACTCGTACTGCCGATGGTGCTTGGTACTATTCACCAAAAATTGCAGGCTTAGTGACATTAAACGCTAACTATCAATTTGATGATAACGACACTACAGCTAAGACTTCTGAAAGCCTATATGCATTAAGCGCAACTCTAGGTGACAGCAAGTTTAAAGAGCAGAATTACTATGCTGCAGTAGCCTATAACAAAGGCATCGCGGGTGTTGATGCATACCGTTTAGTTGGCCAAGCAAAATTCGGTCAATTCAAAGTTGGTGGTTTATTCCAAAACTCTGAAGATGTTGTGAACAATGACATCGAAGGTAACACTTACTTTGTTAACGTTTCTTATGATCTGAACGGTGTAAACCTGAAGGCTGAATACGGCATTGATGAAGCTGGTTTAGGTGGCGCTTACACTAAACTGGGCGGCGTAAAAGGTGCTGATGACATCAATTTCCAAAACTTCAACATTGGTGCTGATTATCGCTTAGCGAAATCAACTATGATCTATGGTCAATACGCTATGTACCGTGGTGATTTTACTGTTGCTAATGCTAAAACAGATCTACAAGATGACAACGTATTCTCTGTAGGCGTACGTTACGACTTCTAATCTCTTACCTAAGAGATAATAAAAACCTATTGTAGTAATACAGTAGGTTTTTTTATGGCTCAAATCTAATCCAAAAGCGCCAAAAATAAAAAACCACCTAAGCCAAACTAAGGTGGTTTTAGTTAACCCATTTAATTCTTTACAGCATTGAAACCATTACAAAGCATTAGATGCTCGCTAAAGCATCACCGCCGTCACCTAATTCAACGCTATCGACACGTTGTAATCCTCTAGGCAATTTTGCACCACGACGACCACGTTCACCTCGATAATGCTCAAGATCGCTTGGCTTCAGTGTGAGTTTGCGCTTACCTGCCCACAAGGTAACCGGCGTATCACTCGGCACTAATTGTAAATGCGTCATAAGTTCATCGCGATTCTTGGCCCTTTCGGTTGGTATGCCAATAATTTTATTACCTTTACCCTTGGATAATTGCGGTAACGCTTCTAGCGAAAACAGTAACATCCGCCCTTCGTTTGTAATCGCTAGCAGTGACATTTCTTTAGTGCGGTCGATCAACTTAGGCGTTAATGATTTAGCGTTTGTTGGTAGACTCAGCAAGGCTTTACCCGCCTTATTGCGCGACACCATATCGTTGTATGAACAAATAAAACCGTAACCCGCATCCGTTGCTAACAAGTAACATTGGTCTTCTTCACCCATCAACACATGCTGCATGGTTTCGCCAGGAGCCATATTGAAGCGAGTCGTAATAGGCTCACCTTGGCTACGGGCCGATGGCAGAGTATGGCTATCCGTCGCAAAAGCCCGCCCAGACGAATCAATAAACACTGCGGCCTGATTGCTACGTCCCATCGCGCTACATAGATATTGGTCGCCAGACTTATAGGAGAGCGACAAAGGATCGATATCGTGGCCCTTAGCACAACGCACCCAACCTTTTTCAGATAAGACAACAGTCACGGCTTCTGTCGGCGTTAACTCTTGTTCAGTTAATGCTTTGGACTCATTACGCAATACGATTGGCGAGCGACGATTATCGCCATAGGTTTCGGCATCTTGAATTAATTCTTTCTTGATCAACGTCTTCAAGCGACGCTCTGAGCCCAATAACTGCTCCAGTTTTTCGCGTTCGGCTTCAAGCTCATTTTGTTCGGCCGTGATCTTAAATTCTTCTAACTTAGCTAAATGCCGTAACTTTAACTCGAGGATCGATTCGGCTTGTTTATCACTGAGTGAAAAACGGGCCATCAACTCAGCTTTAGGATCATCGTGAAAACGAATAATCTCGATCACTTCATCAATGTTGAGGAAAGCGATCATTAGGGCTTCGAGTATATGTAACCGCGATACCACCTTGTCTAAACGATATTCTAAACGACGTTTAACCGTATCAACGCGGAACTCTAACCACTCAGTTAATAAGGTTTTCAACCCTTTAACTCGCGGACGCCCATCGAGACCCAGCACATTTAAGTTAACTCTAAAGCTCTTTTCTAAATCTGTGGTGGCAAACAAATGCGCCATCAGTTGATCGCAATCGACGCGATTGGAGCGAGGCACCACCACAAGACGCACTGGGTTTTCATGATCCGACTCATCGCGTAAGTCGGCCACCATAGGCAATTTCTTCGCCTGCATTTGACCGGCGATTTGCTCTAAGATTTTACCGCTACTGGCTTGATGCGGCAGCGCCGTGATGATGATTTCACCGCCATCGACAGTGTAAACCGCACGTGCTCTTAATGACCCACGGCCCGACTCATAAATTTTTGCAATATCGGCAGACGGGGTAATAATCTCGGCTTCAGTTGGATAATCAGGACCTGGTACAAAGGCCATCAATTGCTCGAGTTCAAGCTTAGGATCATCGAGCAATGCTACGCAGGCGGAGACTAATTCTCTCACGTTATGCGGCGGAATATCCGTCGCCATACCTACGGCAATACCAGTAATACCATTGAGTAAGATATGCGGTAAACGTGCAGGCAGTACTTTAGGTTCCTTCAAAGTACCGTCGAAGTTAGCACCCCACTCGACCGTACCTTGTCCCAGTTCACTGAGTAACACTTCAGAGAATTTAGAGAGACGTGCTTCGGTATAACGCATAGCCGCAAATGACTTAGGATCATCGGGGGCACCCCAGTTACCTTGGCCATCGACTAACGGGTAGCGATATGAAAATGGCTGCGCCATCAATACCATAGCCTCATAACAGGCACTATCGCCGTGAGGATGGTATTTACCTAATACGTCACCAACCGTACGAGCCGACTTTTTATGCTTAGATTGAGCCGATAAACCTAACTCACTCATCGCATAGATAATTCGACGCTGTACCGGTTTAAGTCCATCACCAATGTGTGGCAGGGCTCGGTCCATAATGACGTACATGGAATAGTTCAGATAAGCCTCTTCGGTAAAGCGCCGCAATGGCATTTGCTCTACCCCATCGAGACTTAACTTGATAGCGTCACTCATTTTCTTCTAGTTCCTGTGTTTCTTCAGTACTATCGCCCTTATAAAACAAGCGATACACGTTACCTTTTAAATCATCAGAGATGTACATAGCACCATCGGATGCCGATAACAGCGCAAAGGGTCGAGCAACGGGAAATTCACCGTCAAGGAAACTAACAACCGTTTCACGACTCACCACTTTTTGATCTTCAATCTTCAACATCACCACTTGATAGCCAACTTTACTCGAACGATTCCACGAGCCATTTTCGGCGACAAACAACTGATTATGGTAAATATCGGGAAATTGACTGCCGCGATAAAATGCAAGTCCCGTGGGTGCAACATGGGCTGGCAATTCATACATTGGCAGAGTGATTTTTAAATTTTTCGGTTTTTCATAGGCGGGTTCGACAACACTACTGGCATGTAAATAAGGGAAGCCATAATGACTCCCTATCACATCGATGCGGTTAATCTCATCGGGTGGCAAGTTGTCCCCCATCCAATCACGGCCTTGATCGGCAAACCATAATTTTTTGTCTATTGGCGACCAATCAAATCCACTTGCATCACGCACACCAGCCGCAATCTGCTCACTCGCGCCTGTATCGACATTGATCGCTATGATACTACTGTAAGGCACTGGCGCTTCACAGACGTTACAGGGCGCACCAATAGACACATATAAACGGCCATCTGGGCCAAAATTAATTGCCCGAGAACTTTTCTTCTCTGAGTAAGGCAAGTCACTGTAAATCTCTTTGGGTCGACTCGGGCGGCGCAATCTTTGCTCAATATCAACAAAGCGCACGATTTGATTTTCAGTGGCGACAAACAAGTCACCATTGTGGAATGCAATCGCATCGGGTGATTCAAGCCCTTTGGCTATCACATAGCGCTTATCGACACGACCATCTTGATTACTATCAACGAGAGCATGGATAGTGCCGCTCTTATTGGAACCGACAAATAAAGTGCCATTAGCCCCCATCGCCATCTGCTTAGCATCGCCAATATCCGAGGCATAAAGCGATAAACCAAACCCCTTAGCAACGGTAATCATGATCGATTGGGAACCCGCAAAGGCGCTATTGCAGAGCAATAACGTCACACTCGCTAAGAGCGTAAAACCGGCAGAAAACACCTTTAAGCAATTATAATTATTAGTTTTAATATACAACATTGTAATTTTCTTTATGCCTATGTTTTATTGTTATCGGCAATAGTGCACAACATTAAAGTAAAGCCATGTCACCCTTATCTTCAAGCCAGTTTTTACGGTCCGGCGAACGCTTCTTAGCGAGCAACATATCCATCAAAGCATCCGTTTCTTCGATGTCATCTATCGTCAACTGTACTAAACGACGGGTGTTTGGATCCATCGTTGTTTCACGAAGTTGTAAAGGATTCATCTCACCCAAGCCCTTAAAGCGGGTGACTTGTACCTTACCCTTTTTATTCTCAGCGGCAATACGGTCTAAAATACCCGCTCTTTCTGCCTCATCTAAGGCGTAATAAACCTCTTTGCCGATATCAATACGGAACAACGGCGGCATAGCAATATACACATGACCCTGCTCAACTAAGATACGGTAATGCTTCAAAAATAGCGCGCATAACAAGGTAGCAATGTGCAGTCCGTCTGAGTCGGCATCCGCAAGGATACAAATCTTGCCATAACGTAATTCAGAGATATCACTACTATCGGGATCGCAACCAATCGCGACCGAAATATCATGGACTTCCTGTGAAGCTAACACCTGTGAAGCATCGACTTCCCAGGTATTCAAGATTTTGCCACGCAGCGGCATGATGGCTTGAAACTCACGATCGCGGGCCTGTTTAGCACTACCACCCGCAGAATCCCCTTCCACGAGGAATAACTCTCCGCGCATCGGATCTTGGCCACTACAGTCTGTCAGCTTACCCGGCAGTGCAGGTCCCGAAGTCACCTTTTTGCGGGCCACTTTTTTGGCAGCCTTTAAACGACTCTGGGCATTATTAATGCACATTTCGGCTAAGGATTCAGCTAACTCGGTATTTGAGTTCAACCAGAGTGAGAATGCGTCACGCACAACGCCAGACACAAAAGCAGCACATTGGCGACTAGAAAGCTTTTCTTTTGTTTGACCAGCGAATTGCGGTTCTTGCATCTTCACCGACAATATAAACGCGGCGCGATCCCAGATATCTTCGGGTGAAAGTTTAATGCCACGGGGAATTAAATTTCTGAACTCACAGAATTCCCGCATCGATTCCAATAAACCTTGGCGGAAACCATTCACATGGGTACCACCGAGCGGAGTCGGAATTAAGTTAACATAACTCTCGCCAATAGATTCTCCGCCTTCAGGCAACCAAGTAATGGCCCAATCTGCGGCTTCTAGTTGGCCTTTAAAGCAACCCACAAACGGCTCTTCTGGCAATCTTAAATTGTCACCGATAGCCGCCTTTAAATAATCAGTTAGGCCGCTTTCATAGAACCATTCATGGACTTCGTTTGTCTGTTTATTGGTGAATTTAATCCGTAAACCTGGACACAGTACCGCTTTAGCCCGCAGCAGATAAATCAGTTTTGAATTTGAGAAGTTAGCCGAATCAAAATAGCCCGCATCGGGCCAAAAATGCACTCTAGTCCCCGTATTACGTCGACCACAGGTCCCTGTTGGGCGTAAATCTTCAACCTTAAATCCATTTTCAAAAGCGATGTCATACACTTGGCCATCACGGCGAACCGTGACTTCGACACGGCGCGACAAAGCGTTAACCACCGAGATACCAACACCGTGTAAACCACCGGAGAACTGATAGTTTTTATTCGAAAATTTACCGCCAGCATGCAATTTGGTCAGAATTAACTCAACCCCAGGAATGCCTTCTTCTGGGTGGATATCCACTGGCATACCACGGCCATCATCAGTGACTTCGAGGGAGTTATCTGTATGTAGAACAACTTCAATTTTTGTCGCGTGACCTGCCAATGCCTCATCGACACTGTTATCTATGACCTCTTGGCCCAAATGGTTCGGTCTGGAGGTGTCGGTATACATACCTGGACGGCGTTTAACAGGATCGAGTCCGTTGAGAACTTCAATGGCGTCAGAGGTGTATTGATTTGTCATAGGGCACGCTATAGGTTGTTATATCCGGCCATGTTGCGGCTCGGCATGTCAGTTTGTCAAGGTAAGTGTAAAAATTGGCTTACAGTTTGCAGATGCGACTCATAACCAACAAAGCTGTGATCACCACCCGCTTCAACTCGCAATTGACAGTGATGATACTTATTGACCGCTTCGCGATAATCCAGCACATCATCACCTGTCTGCAATAATACCAAAAAACGATCCGGATTGCGGATCACAGCCGTATTAAATTCAGCGACTTCAGACTTATGCTCAGGTAAGACAAGATAATGCTGTTCAGTGTAAGGATTGAATTGCGGCCCCATAAACTCATCGAACAACTCAAAGGGTTTTACCGCAGGATTAACTAACACCGCTTTGCCACCATAGGTTTCGGCTAAATAGCTGGCGAAATACCCGCCTAAAGATGAGCCTATATAAGCTAATGGCTCTTTGGCATCAATCGCCGCCTCAACATAAGCGGTTAAGAGCACCATCGCAGCCTTAGGCGTATTAGGCAATTGGGGCTGATGGAAGGCCACACTAGGGTGATGCTGCGCCATGTACTTAGCCGTCGTCACAGCTTTATCTGAAAATGGAGAGCTATTAAAACCGTGAATATAAAGCAGCATATTTCCTCAGGCTGCGGCTATTCGCGTTAATAACCGCTAGAGTTGTTGTCGGGGGAAAAATGGTTACCCGGTACGCGATACACTTTAGTGTTGATGCTACCATCGGCTTTCAACTCCAGCAAACGATAACCCGGTTGAACGCCATCCAAGGCAAAATAAGGCGATAACGGCTTAAATTGAATACAAGTGGAAGGTGTCGCCATCAACTGCAACGTGCCATGGGGCCCATTATGATGGGTATCAATACATTGGTGCACATGTCCCCAGAGCAATCCTTTGACCTGCGGATACTTTGCCACTCGCGCGATAAACTCGGCGCCATTGTCCATGCAGTGCTGATCCAGCCAAGTACAATTCACAACGATGGGATTGTGATGCATCACCAGTAAAGTATGGCATTCAGGATGTGCGGCAATGGCTTCATCAATTAATTCGAACTGAGTCTCGGCCATATTGCCGCCAGGCTTTCCCCGCACGGTTGAATCTAACATGAGGATTTGCCAGTTTCCCGCCAGAATACGCTGCTGCCCAAAAATCTGTTCACCCTGCATGTGCAGATACATGATCCGTGGATCGTCATGATTTCCAGGAAGATAATGGCAAGGTAAGCCAACGGGGGTGACTGCTTTCACAAATTGCTGATAGGACTCAGCCGAATAGTCTTGACTCAAATCGCCCGTGGCGAGCATCAAGTGAGCAGGATAGTCCACAGCTCTAATCGTATTTAATACGGCAGCAAAACTTTTGCTAGTATTAACTCCTAATAGCTGAGCTTCAGGATCGGCAAAAAGATGCGGATCTGTGACTTGCACGATACGCACGCTTTCCCCTTCAGCTATGGAGTAAGAGACAGCCTCTTTCAGCACATTGAATACCCAATTCTAAGACTGGCACACGACACTGTGTTGGTAACCAATCTTTAATAACTCTCCCAGGAATGCATTCACCTGGTACTTTTCATCACTTTGATACATGCGTACATTGGGATAATCATACACTGGGCGTAATTGGTAAATCTGTTGGCCAGTTAACACTTCTGCTAATTTAGCATCGTGATAAATTCTCACTAACACCTTGGGAGTATTGATAAACTCCTTGATTTCGATGGGACGAGATATCTCAACTAGCTGAGTATATTTGGTATTTTCTAAAATTCGCACTACTAATATACCAAACTCACCTTCGAGTCGCCATGACTCACCGATAGCTATCTCTAACGGTAACCATTTCAACATGTAACCATAATTACGCCCGCACAGTGCTAAAAAATCACTGACGTTGGGTTTATAGCGCCGTTTTAGACTCGAAGTAGCCAAATTCATCCCAACTTAAACCAGTTGCTGATAGTTCAATTGTAACCATTGTAATCCAATAACGGTCGACGCATTATCGATCTCACCCGCAACCACTCGCTCATAAGCTTGCTCGCGGCTCATGACATGCAATCGAATATCTTCGTGCTCTTCAGCTAATCCATGCAATCCACGGGCGTTGTTTGAATCGACATCAGCCCAATAGAAATAGAAACGTTCTGTACTACCACCTGGACTCGCTAAATAGCTATTTACACTGTGTATTTGCTTAGCCATTAAGCCAGTTTCTTCCATTAATTCTCGGTGTGCAACATCCAGAGGCGTTTCTGCGGGCGCAATCATACCCGCGACTAACTCAAGAAGCCAAGGAGATTTAGTGGTTGCTAATGCAGGAAAGCGTACCTGTTCAATGAGTACGACTTTATCTTGCTTGGCATCATAGGGAAGGACGACCACAGCATGACCCCGTTCAAACACTTCGCGAGTGACAGGTTTACTCCAGCCACCAGCGAATAATTTATGCTTGAAAGTGTATTCATCCATTGAGAAAAACCCTTGATAAAGGGATTTTTTTCCTAAGATCTCAATATCCGTTTGCGAAAAAACAGGGGGTTTCATACTCTATCCTTAAAAGTTAAATTTGCGCCTACAATCAAGGCAATTTGAGCACATTTTTAAAATAAAATCTGTTACACTTCGAATTTGACTTGAAAGTGTCAGAGTTCTTAGACTCTAGGTCATTAAGTTTTAGCTGTATCGGGAAGCGTCGGGAAGCGCAAACCGCCTTGGTAAAGGCATTACTTAGTCTAAACGAAGTTAAAATATTCCTCCGTGGGGGGATTTTGTCTAATAAGGACAGCAAATGAAATTTAAGATCCATAATTTATGCGCAGCATTAACACTTGCGGCTTCCGCTTCAGCGGTGCAAGCAGATGATTTGTTGCAAATTTATCAGCAAGCACTGACCAGCGACCCGCTCGTATTGCAAGCCCAAGCCCAGCGTAATGGTTTGTTTGAGAAAATCGAGCAAAACCGCGCTCCGCTGTTGCCAACCATTAGTGCAAACGTCGGTTATGACAAAGCTTGGAATGATCCGAAGGATGATGCAAGTGGTCTAGTAGGTAGCCTGAAATTAAATCAAGTCATCTATGATCACAGTGCTTGGGTTGGTTTAAGTCTTGCTGAGAAAGCCGCTTCTCAAGCTGATTCCGCTTATGCTTCAGCATTACAAAACTTGATTACTCGTATCACTAAAGCCTATTTCGATGTATTAACGGCGAAAGACAACTACGAGTTCCAAGGTGCAGAAAAACGCGCAATCGAGCGTCAACTTGAACAAACTAAACAACGTTTCGCAGTGGGTTTAACCGCGATTACTGATGTGCATGAAGCTCAAGCGCAATATGACTTAGCCTCAGCCACTGAAATTTTAGCCGAAAACACGCTCGCCAATAGTTATGAAGCCTTACGTGAAATCACCGGCATCGATCACAAGACGATTAATGTGTTAGATACCAACCGTTTCTCAGCCGTTACGCCAGCGCCAACGTCATCTAGCGAATGGTTAAAAATTGCTGAAACCAATAGTGTTGATTTAATGACTCAACGTATTGGTAAAGATATTGCCCAAGAGACCATTAAGCTTTATCAAGCAGGCCACATGCCGTCTTTAAGCTTAAATGCCGGTTACAACAAAGGTCTTGAGCAAAAAATGGGGAATCTCAACGAACCTGATTTTGATAATGTCAGCGTTGGTGTCAACTTAAGCATTCCGATTTTCGAAGGTTTTAAAGTCAGCTCACAAGTTAATGAAGCACAATTCCAGTATGTTGAAGCAAGTGAAAAGCTTGAGCAAATTTACCGTGGTGTAGTGAAAAACGTTCGTAATAACTACAACAACGTAGGTGCTTCTATCAGCTCAATCAAAGCTTATGAGCAATCGGTTATTTCATCAGAAAGTGCCCTAAAAGCCACTCAAGCGGGTTTCGAAGTGGGTACTCGTACTATCGTTGATGTTTTGAACCGTACCCGTGACTTGTACGACTCAAAACGTAAATTATCCGATGCGCGCTATAGCTACATCAACTCAGTAGTTGCACTAAAGCAAGCTGCGGGTACATTGAATGAAGATGATGTTATCGCCATCAATAATGGCTTGATTGCACAGTAACAACGCTCTCAGTCATTAAATATAAAAAAACCGCCATTTGGCGGTTTTTTATGCTTAGAAGTTAAAATCAACAAAATTAGAAGTTGATTTCAACACCCGCAAAATAACCTTTAAATTTAGTATCAGCACTCACACCCGAGAAATTACTCACATCGAATAAAAATTCACGGTAGCCTACACGTACCCGTGTATCGACGGCCAAACCATCAAATTGCCAACCTAAACCAATAGCATAGTCGTGCACGCTTGACTCATTAACGCCCTGCATCAAATCAGCAAAACCGTACAAGCCTAAGCCAGGCATACCTACATGCGTACTGGCGTAACCCATCACAATACCGCTATCGACATCTTTCTCTTCAGGATGGCCAGGGTCTTGAACACGCAGTGAACCATTCATTAACTTGTATGCTGCACCAAGGTCCAATGACACTATGTCGTTGTCCAATATTTCGTAATACAGCACGAAGTCTGTGTTACTCAAATCAGTATAAGCAGTCACATTACCTTTAAAATCATGACCATTGAAGTTGAAATCAGCACCAGACATGCTGCCTTTCTGATCTAGGCTATTTTCACGGATTTTAATGTTAGGGACAAATGGCAATGGGTGCTCAACTGCAATCCAATAACTGCCTTGAGCAGATGAACTGTAATCAAATGTTTGTTGTGGTTGACCTTTATCAGCAAAAGTACCGCTAGTATCGGCGCGCCAGTAATCACCACCAATCGTAAAACCAACCACAGTTGCCGCTTGGGCAGATGAGGCCATACAGAATCCTAATACCGCACTGGCGAGGAGAGTTTTTTTCATAATTAACCTTGAGATAGCAAGTTCGTTAAATCAATCACCGCGGCATTCGCACGCGACACATAGTTAGCCATAACCAATGAATGATTAGCGACTAAGCCAAAACCGCTGCCATTAAGTACAACAGGGCTCCAGACAGTTTGCTGAGTCGCTTCCAGTTCACGAATGATCTGTCTTAGGCTTACTTCAGCATTTTTCTTCTTCAATACGTCAGCAAAGTCAACTTCAACTGCGCGCATAAAGTTCAACAACGCCCATGAAGCACCACGGCTCTCATAGAAGACATCATCAATTTTCCACCAACTGGTTTTTACCTGATGGCTGGTCAAATTTGGGGTTGATTGACGCGCCGAATTGTCACCAGCTAGATCTGTATTTAAGCGCTCTTGGCCAACGCTGGCAGATAAACGCTGCGACATACTGCCCAGACGTTTCTGCACTTCTTTCAACCATTCATTAAGGTTGTCAGCACGGGCATAAAACTGTGCATCTTGATTATTAGGGTCCATCATGCGGGCACGATAAAGCTTCAGCAATTTGATTGCATCGCGATATTCGCTTTCGGCACTGGGTACTAACCAGCTAGTGTGGTCAATATTGAGCTTAGATTGGGCTTCGCCTAAATCTTTGTCCGCCGCAGATTGTGACTGTGAGCGGCTAAACTCTTTACGCATAATCAAGGCTAAATCACGGGCTTGCTCCAAAGCACCATATTCAAATGCGGGCATGTTATCCATGAAGATGGAAGGTGGCATCACATCGTTTGATAACCAACCACCTTGCTTATCGAGTAAATTTTCGACAGTGAGGATTAGCGATGTAGTGGTAGCGTACCCAACAATATTCTTATTGGATGCTGTTAATTGTTGAGGGCTAATCGGATCCGGTTCGATACTCCACCATACACTCACGCCATAACCGATTAATACTAAAAATAAACCGACCCCGGTAACTTTTTTCCATGTAATTTGCATCAAGCGACTCCTTAATGATGGTGATGATGCTCTTGCTCTGCGGCGTTTTCTGCTGCTTTACTAACAGGCAGGGTAATTGCCATTTTCTCGCCACCGTCAAACTCTAATTGCAGTTCAACTTGTTGCTCTAACACCAATGGCGCTTTTAAGCCAAGCAACATGACGTGATCCCCTGACGGCGTTAACGTTAATGTGCCATGGGAGGGGATGTCAAAACCTTCAACATGGCGCATCTTCACCATGCCTTGGTCTTCGATAATCGTGTGTAATTGGGCATCCTTTGCCACAGTCGTACTGACACCGATAAGACGAATCGCTTTATCTGTGTGGTTTTCAAGCGTAAAGTAAGCGGCAGTATTTGGTACTGTCTCAGGCATGGCGCGTATATGACCTTCAGTCATGACTACGTTCGCCAACGCTGAAAATGATGCACAAGATAAAACTAGACAATTAAACAGCTGTTTGAATATTGGTTTCAATGTCTTAAACTCCATGTCTACCCAATGTCGTCGTAAAGGAAACAACCCATGAGTCATATACAGGTTCAGGATGATCAGGGCGTGCGTATTATTAGCTTTAATCGCCCTGATAAACGCAATGCACTTGATCTTAATATGTATAAACAACTGACAGAATACCTGATCGAAGGTGAAGCAGACAACGACATTCGTGCCTTTATGCTCCATGGCCAAGATAATTGTTTCACCTCAGGCAATGATGTTGCTGACTTTTTGAAAAATAGTGACTTAGGGCCAAATCATCCCGCAGTACGTTTCTTATTTTGTCTGCTCGAACTCAAAAAACCTCTGGTGGCTGCTGTTTCTGGTGCCGCCGTCGGTATAGGTACAACCGTACTGCTACATTGCGATCTGGTATACGCTGACAACACGGCGAAATTTCAACTTCCCTTCGTCAACTTGGCTCTCGTGCCGGAAGCGGGGGCTAGCCTACTCTTACCAGAACTCATTGGTTATCAAAAAGCGGCTGAGTTACTGCTACTTGGTGAAAGTTTTAATGCCGAGACGGCCCATAGACTCAATATGATCAACGAAATTGTGGCCCATGAAGATTTACTCAGTTATGCATTATCTCAGGCAAAAAAATTGGCCAATCAACCGCCACAAGCACTACAAATCACACGTCAATTAATGCGTCCGCATAAAAATCGTGTACAGCACCAAATGCACCAAGAACTTGAACAATTTAGCGCTAGGCTAAAAAGTGAAGAAGCCAAAAGCAGATTTCAGGCTTTTTTGAAAAAGTAGCCTGCAAGGCAGTATGCACATACATGTCGCATGAGGGTCAAAGTGCCCTCTTGTTGATAGGTTTAATTGCAACATTTTAAATCAAAACAAGCCACTTATTAGCTCATAAACGCCAGCCATCACTGCATGATTAGGCTGGTTTTTTCCATTGATCAACTAACAATGCTAAAACAAAGTAAATTAGCAAACTCACACCCGGCATAAATACAATTGCACCAGCCCACACCGCACGAGTCCAAAAACAAGACCAACCAAATTTCCACGCCATGCCTGCAGCAACACCACACACTAACCGCTCTGGACTCTCCATACGCACTTTTAATCGTTTCATCTAAAACCTCGGCTCAGTTGATCGCTAACTTATTTATCATTAACACTATGCCACTGAAACCAGCAAATAATGCCTGAAAACAACGCAAGACTAATTACAGGTAACAGTAGCAATGTCATCAAAGGTGCTACAAACCACATAAGCAGATCCTTTACTTAGCGCTATATTCATCGGCACCTGCCGATTCACCTTTATTTTCAGCGTTTAAGCTAAGTTGACTGTTGAAGTCATACATACTTTCAGCCAGTTGTGTTTGCAATGACATCACAAATTCACGCTTTACACTGACGAATAATTCTTGTGTCTGTGCGGTCAATGTTTGCTCAATAGTTCCCACAACATCTGATATTGGTGCGGCTTCTGCGTGTGCTGCAACGCTACCGACTAACGCGCCTAATAACACACTCATTTGTACTGATTTTTTAATGGTTAACGTAAACATGATGGCATCCCTTTCGATTAATTAACTTGACGAAGGGACTATTACAAACTGCGTGCCAACTTATAAAAATATTTTTAAGATTATGATTTTAATCATTTTAAAAAAATTTATGTGGACAAGATGAGATATAGGGATGGATTGGAAAATAACAAGTGGTGAAAAATACTACTCAAATTAGTAAATTTCACCATCTTTTAAGTCGAGTGGAATTACTCTACAACTTCAGCCTGAATATTCTGAAAAGCCTGCTTTACCACTTCTATCCCAGTGCCGTTTTTATGGGCATTTTCACTCAAATAACGACGCCAAGCACGGGCACCTGGTAAACCTTGAAATAAACCTATCATATGACGAGTAATATGATTGAGCCGGCCACCAGACTGCAAATGCGCTTCAATATAAGGCAACATAGCCTCAATCACAGCCTCGCGGCTGATCACTGCTTTTTGACTGCCACACAATATTTGGTCCACCTGCGCCAGAATATAAGGATTCTGATAAGCCTCGCGCCCCATCATTACTCCATCGAGCTGCACTAAATGAACTTGTGCTTGCTCAAGAGTTGTTACGCCGCCATTAATACCAATATTAAGTGCAGGATAATCACGCTTAAGTTGATACACACGCTCATAATCGAGCAGCGGGATTTCGCGATTCTCTTTTGGGCTTAATCCTTGAAGCCACGCCTTACGCGCATGGATAGTAAAATCCGTACACCCTTTTGCACTGACCACATCAATAAACTGGGTTAAAAACGCATAACTATCTTGTTCATCAATTCCGATACGCGTTTTCACAGTCACAGGAATATCAACGACTTGTTTCATGGCGTCAACACACTCAGCCACTAACTCAGGTTCTGCCATCAAACACGCGCCAAAGCGACCATTCTGCACTCGATCGGAAGGACAACCCACATTGAGGTTAACTTCATCGTAGCCTCGCTCAGCAGCGAGTTTAGCGCAACGAGCCAAATCTAAGGGATTAGAGCCACCTAACTGCAACGCCAAAGGATGTTCTTCTTGGTTATATGCCAAGTAATCACCACGACCATGCAATATCGCTCCTGTTGTCACCATTTCCGTATACAACAAAGCATTAGCCGACATCAAACGTGCAAAATAACGATAATGACGGTCCGTCAAGTCCAACATGGGCGCAATGGAAAAGGTCCTAACGATTGGAATAGCTGATATAACAGGGTTTTTACTCATTTTAGATTGAATCATTACACTCACATTTTAAGCTGTTTTTACACATTTGTGCATTTGTCTAATTGCCGGGCATCCTGTGAGGTATCCCAAATTATAAGATTGAGCGCTCAAGATGGTGTTCCCAATAATTGACCTGAAAACACGTACTGAACAACACACTACAAATGCGTCGTTAGGGTGAAGCAAAAAGTGAGACAGTTTACAGCGAACATCGTACTTTTACAAAGTCAGCTAAGACACTCAAGGCCAAGACGCCTTTTTGATAGCACTCCACAATGCCGAAAATAGCCATATAAAATGGGATTACGTAAGACGCGATGGGATAGAGAGTTGAGTAGCAACGCCTTCTCACAAGTTCAAGTACTAATAAAAGTCGAGTTACTCCATAAAAAGGCTAAAAAACTTTGCAGCATCGGCACTCATGAGCCACTATGAATGGGGCTAATGCAGCCCATTTTTGTATGTATGAGACGTAAAACAACGCCATTTGACGATAAGCCTCTTCCAAACAAACTTATAAACCATGATACAAAACGGTCTAAACAATAAAGGGCACGGTTATATGGAGCTTTAGCGGCCTATAACTCAGATAAATGATAAGAATATCTTTAAATTAGCCTCACATTTATAGCTGTCTCATCTAAGCTGATAGAGTGTGATCAAGATTGCTGTCGATAAGCAACTTTTCTAATAGCCTTAAGCAATGCCATTACTCCATGGTTTAGGCTCAAAAGAGGACAAACTTAGGCATGAACGTTAATTTTATTAATCCTTTCCTCCAATCTTTGCTCAATGTCATATCTACGATGGCGAGCATGGATTTGACGCCGGGCAAACCCCAAATCAAAGTAGATAACTTAGCTAAGGGTGATGTATCCGGCCTAATAGGTCTTGTTGGACCCCAAACAAAAGGATCACTGTCGATTACCTTCGAACAAAAGCTTGTTTTGCAGATAATGCAGAATATGCTGGGCGAAAACCCGGGTAAAATTAACGAGGAAGTGACTGACTTAGTAGGCGAAATTACGAATATGGTGACTGGTGGCGCAAAAAATCTTTTGGGTCAAAAAGGCTATGAATTTGAAATGGCCACTCCTATGGTCGTATCAGGAAAAGGCCATACTATTTCCCATAAAGCTAATGGCACTAAGATTATCATGCCATTTACAAGCCCGCATGGTACTGCTTATATTGAAATATGTTTTGAAAACTAATAGCTTAAATGCATCAAGCCAGTCAGCTCAAAATACATTAAATATCCTGTCGCTCTGGATCTTATGTTTCATTCGCTTTTTTAAAGCCAGATAACAAAGATCAGAACAGCTGGTTTACCGTAACCTGAATTGAGATATTTTTATCGTCTATTTTGCCGCCTAACACCAGTTCAGCACAGCTTCATCCTCAGGTCCAAAACATATTGCGTCGCCAACGGTGAACTGCAAACCACTATTTCGCTTATCTCAGCCCTACAGGTTCGACACTTCTCTCGCTAACAAATAACTATAATTCATAGTGTTATTTGCAGTAACCATTCGTGTAGAGGCAATTATTCATCCTGACACTTTACATAAAAGAAAACGGTGTTTAATCACCGTTTTCTTGCTAAAAAGTGTCCCCAAATACTTCCATTTGTCAGGGTTAAGCTAAGCAAACCGCAACCCTTGGGGTGAGCTTAGTGACTAATTCATAAGCGATAGTACCGATATGTTCAGCGACTTCTTCAACGGGTAATGCTTTACCCCACAACAAAGCACTGTCGCCAACCTTATCTTGCGCATCTTGGCCTAAGTCGACAGTCAACATGTCCATAGAGACGCGGCCTACTATGGGTACGCGACGACCATTGACCCACACGGGTGTGCCTTCCGGTGCATTGCGAGGATAACCATCACCATAGCCAATCGCCACGACACCTAAACGGGTATCTTGCTTCGCGGTCCAGAAACAACCATAGCCCACTGGCTGATTGGCTTTATGATCCCGTACCGCAATCAACTGTGATACCAATTCCATCGCAGGAACTAGCCCGTGATTCGCACCGCAATCACCAGTAACAGGAGATACACCATAGAGTGCGATACCAGGACGGATCCAATCGCCTTGGCTCTGAGGCCAATACAAAGCACCAGCAGAGTTTGCTAAGGTTCTAAATCCGGGCAAGCCTGCCGTTAACGTATTAAAAGCCGCCATCTGTACTGAGGTATAGGTGTTTTCAGGCTCGTCCGCACAGGCAAAATGTGTCATCAAATGGATCGGTTTTGCCACATTGGGACAGGCCATTAACCTTGCGTAAACCGTTGAAAATTGTTCGGGCGTAAAACCTAAACGATGCATGCCTGAATCCACTTTAAGCCAGACAGTGACAGGTTTTGACAACACAGTTTGCTCTAACATTTCAAGCTGAGAGCTGTGGTGCACTACAGTGTCAATATCATGCCCGACGAGTAACGGGAGATCGGTGGCACGGAAAAAACCTTCTAGTAACAATAAACGCGCTGTCACGCCGCCCGCTCGTAATTCTAAGGCCTCATCCAATCGTGCTAGGCCAAAGCCATCGGCATTGACTAAACAATTAGCGACATTCAATAATCCATGACCATAACCGTTCGCTTTAACGACGGCCATCACACGACTCGCTGGTGCCTGTTGACGCAACGCAGCGAGATTGGTTTGCAGTGCACTACTGCTAATTTCTGCACGGGGAAAAGGGTTCAAAATTTACCTTGTTTACTCAGGAAATAAAAAGTCACGGATATAAAAAATACATCAATACAGCTCATCTTCTGCAAACGCAAACTGACTGTTTTTAAACGTCAATTAATCTTCTTCAAACTGCGGCCCAGCATAATTATCGAAACGCGAAAATTGCCCTTGGAAAGTGAGCCGCACCCGACCAATGGGGCCGTTACGTTGCTTACCAATGATGATTTCTGCCGTGCCTTTATCTTGAGAATCGTTGTTATACACTTCATCGCGATAAATAAACATGATGAGATCCGCATCTTGCTCGATAGCGCCCGATTCACGCAAATCCGAGTTAACAGGACGTTTATCGGCCCTTTGTTCGAGCGAGCGGTTAAGCTGCGACAGGGCAATAATCGGGATTTCCAACTCTTTGGCTAATGCTTTCAGCGAGCGTGAAATTTCAGAAATTTCTAAGGTACGGTTATCTTTTAAGGCGGGCACCTGCATTAACTGCAGGTAATCTATCATGATCATAGATAAACCACCGTACTCACGGGCAATACGACGCGCGCGGCTGCGAACTTCTGTCGGGGTTAATCCCGAACCATCATCAATATACATTTTGCCTTGCTCGAGCATGATACCCATGGTCGATGAAACCCGCGCCCAATCCTCGTCATCGAGTTGACCAGTACGGATCTTAGTTTGATCAACACGACCCAAGGAGGCCAGCATACGCATCATAATCTGTTCGGACGGCATCTCGAGACTGAAAATAAGTACGGGTTTATCTTCATTCATTGCGGCCTGTTCGCACAAGTTCATCGCAAAGGTGGTTTTACCCATAGAAGGACGCGCCGCAACGATAATCAAGTCACCGGACTGGAAGCCAGCGGTCATCTTATCCAAATCGTTAAAGCCACTCGATACTCCAGTCACACCGTTATGGGGGTTATTGTAAAGCTGTTCAATCTTATCGACGGTTTTTTCCAGAATGGTTTTGATACCTTCGGGACCTTCATTAGCATTGGTTCGCATCTCGGCGATCTTAAATACTTTACTCTCAGCCAGGTCGAGTAATTCACCCGAGTCCCGACCTTCTGGGTTATAGCCCGCATCGGCAATCTCATGCGCGACGCGGATCATGTCACGAACGACAGCACGTTCACGGACGATTTCAGCGTAAGATAAAATATTACCCGCACTTGGGGTATTTTTCGCAATCTCACCTAAATAGGCAAAACCACCGGCATCTTCTAATTGGTTCTCAACTTCGAGCTGTTCAGAAACAGTGATCAAATCGATCGGTTGCCCTAAATCGACCAATCTGTGCATGGCAGAAAAGATCATCTTATGTGAGCGAGAGTAAAAATCCTCTTTTACGACAGCCTCTGCGACCCTGTCCCACGCTTCGGCATCTAACATCAAGCCGCCTAATACCGATTGTTCAGCCTCAATTGAATGCGGTGGCAGCTTGAGTCCATCAAGCTGCAAATCTCTTGGCTTACTTTTAGGCTTAAAAGCACCTTGTTGTGACATTAACGCTCCCGATTTCCAACAACTTAACAAAATATGATATAAAACCCGCGTCAAGCAAACAGGATGTTTACACTCGCCTGTTATTTCATTCCAACGGACACTCTAACAATCAATAAGGAAAGAACATGCGTATTGCATTGGTTGCGGCCTTAGTACTGACATCCGGCATAGCAACTGCCGACGAAGGACAATGGCAACCTTATCAAATGCCTTCAATTGCAGACAAACTCAGTGAACGCGGAATCGATATTCCGGCAGAAAAACTGGCCGATCTGACAAGTTATCCAATGAACGCCGTGGTTGGGTTGGGCTATTGTACCGCCAGTTTTGTCTCCCCCCAAGGGCTAGTTGTGACAAACCACCATTGTGCCTACAAGGCGATACAATATAACACTAAGCAAGAGCATAACTACCTAGAACAAGGCTTTTTAGCAACATCGATGGACAAGGAGCCCTCTGCCGGTCCTAACGAACGTTTATACATCACAGAAGCAGTGACCAATGTCACCGAGCAAATCAATAAAGACCTCAGCCAAGACCCGCTAAGTCGTTACGAAGACATTCAAAATCACAGTAAAGCGCTCATCAAAAGCTGTGAAGCCGATGCTAACTATCGTTGTAATGTGCGCAGTTTCCATAACGGCTTAGAATACTACTTAATCAAGCAATTGATGATCCGCGATGTGCGCTTAGTCTACGCACCACCTGAAAGTGTTGGGGGCTATGGTGGCGATATTGATAACTATGAATATCCACGCCATTCGGGTGATTTTGCCTTCCTACGGGCTTATGTTGGTAAAGATGGCAAACCTGCCGCGTATAGCGACGATAACATTCCTTACCAACCAAAGAGCTACCTTAAGGTCAATGCCGATGGCGTAAAAGCCGGTGATGGCGTGTTTGTGGCGGGTTACCCAGGCACGACTAGCCGTTACAATCTGACCAGTGAACTTAAATTTGCCAGTGATTGGTTGTACCCAACCCAAGCTAAGCGCTATCAATTACAGATTGATACTATCGAGGCTATGGGACAAAAAGATGCCGATATCGCCATTAAGTACGCAGGTAATATGGCCTCAATGGCCAACCGGATGAAGAAACTCAACGGCCTATTAGCGGGTTTTAAAGCAACGGATATCATTGGCATTAAGCAAAGCCGTGAAGATAATTTTTTAGCTTGGCTTAAACAAAACCCTAAGCTAAATCAAAATCTCATTGCTGAGTTAGAAGTGTTACTCGCCGAGCAACAACAAGCATTCCAAAGTAATTACTACTTTACCAATGCTCAATCTAGCACATTGTTAACCGCAGCAAACAGCCTCTACCGTCTTGCTAAAGAAAAACAAAAGCCCGATGCCGAGCGTGAGCAAGGCTACCAAGAACGTGATATTGCTATGCTAAGCTCACGTCTTAAACGTATCGATTCAAGTTTTGATGTCACTGTTGATAAGACTTTGTGGCTACAGGATTTAAATGCTTACCTTAGCCAATCAAATCGCGTAGCAGCACTCGATGAGATGCTAAATGTGAACACGAAAGATGCCGATCTCGCAGCTAAACTCGATGGTTTGTACTCACTCACTACGCTCACAGACCAAGCTAAGCGCCTTGCGTGGATGAATGCCGATGCTAGCGCTTTCGAAACCAGTGCAGATCCCTTTATTCGTTTAGCCGTAGCACTTTACGACACGAATATGGCACAGGAAAAATCAGAAAAAATCTTAGACGGCAAGCTATCTAGTGCTCGCCCTGATTATATCGCGGCTGTGATCGAATACTACAAAGCAAACAACTGGCCAGTCTACCCTGACGCCAACGGTACGCTACGGATCAGCTATGGCATGGTTGATGGTTATCAATCACGTGATGCGCTCTATAAACAGCCGTTTACTCGTCTTGATGGCATAGTCGCAAAACACACAGGCGTTGAGCCCTATAATGCGCCGAAAAAACTCCTCGATGCGATTAGCGAACAACGTTTTGGCGATCATCTGGTGAAGTCGGTTTATCAAGATCCCCGAAGCTGGATTTGCAGACTCTTCTCTTGTTTAGATAAACCAGAGGAATTTAACTCAGTACCGGTTAATTTCTTATCCAGCGTGGACACCACAGGTGGTAACTCTGGTTCACCAGTCTTCAACGGAAAAGGTGAGTTAGTGGGCCTTAACTTCGACTCAACCTATGAAGCTATCACTAAAGATTGGTTCTTCAACCCAACCATCACCCGTGCAGTGCACGTGGATATTCGCTATATCCTGTGGATGATGGATGAAGTGGACCATGCCGATAACTTAATCCAAGAATTGGATTTAGTGAGAAATTAATACTCTGAGCCAAACACGGATTTAACCCATCTAGTCAAAAGCCGCTCACTGTCATGACAGTGAGCGGCTTTTATTTGGGCTAGTATTTTAAAGGCGGATACGCTTTGAGACTGAATGAGTAGACATATCACTTGCCGCATTATACCAATCGTATTAAATATCTGTTAATTCAGCGGGAGTTCAAAGCGCTTTAGACAAGGCGAAGGCTTGAAGGCATAGTGGTGCTCTGTCGAAAGCCTTAAACGCAGTATAAAGCGCTTTGCCATGCCGTTAACATCAGCCGCCCTTCGGGAGCCTCACAGGTATCCCACTCCCGTGTTGCATTGACTTAAAAGGGAATAACCATTTCTGCGTCAATGCGCCTTGGATTGAGATGCCTGTGAGGCTCTGAACTGATTAGATATTTAATGTGATTGGTATTAATCCATAGCAAACCAATATCAAACCATATTGACCACAGCTAAATACTGAATTTCAGCCATAAAAAAACACCGCCGAAGCGGTGTTTCTCTTAAGATTAAAGCAAGGAGTAATTAAGCTTCTGCAACGATAGAAACTTTAACAACAGCTTTAACTTCAGTGTGTAACTGAACTTCAACTTCGAAGTCGCCAGTAGTACGCAGAGCGCCTAATGGTAAACGAACTTCTGATTTAGCCAGCTCAACACCAGCAGCAGTCACTGCATCAGCGATGTCACGGTTGCCAACTGAACCAAACAGTTTGCCTTCATCACCCGCTTTAGAAGCAATAACAACAGCTTCCAGTGCAGTGATTTTCTCAGCACGTAGGTTAGCAGCAGCTAATTCAGCAGCTAATTTAGCTTCTAATTCAGCGCGACGAGCTTCAAATACTTTAACGTTGCTTTCGTTAGCAACAACAGCTTTACCTTGTGGCAAAAGGTAGTTACGAGCGTAACCAGCTTTAACAGTAACTTGGTCACCCAAGTTGCCTAGGTTAGCGATTTTATCAAGCAGAATAACGTTCATTATCAAATCCTCTATATTCGATTAGGAATACTGCAATTACTGATGTAAATCAGTGTATGGCAGTAGAGAAAGATAACGAGCACGCTTGATAGCGCGAGCTAGTTGGCGCTGATATTTAGCACTAGTACCAGTGATACGGCTAGGAACAATCTTGCCGCTTTCAGTGATGTAGTTCTTTAAAGTAACGATATCTTTGTAATCAATTTCTGCAACACCTTCAGCGGTGAAACGGCAGAACTTGCGACGACGGAAATAACGTGCCATGTTGACAGTCTCCTAAGTTTTCAATTCGACATTTTCGGCATGGATGACTAAGCGGTTCTGACCATTACGCCCCTGTTGAAGCGTCATAAAGCCCTGCACTTGTACTTCCACACCTGCTTTCAGATCTTCTGCGACGCTTTCAAAGCGTGGGCCACTCAATATCACTTGAATTTGTACGTAGACGTTGCGGAGCATTTCGGCTTCATAACGCTGCGATTTGTGTTCCAACATAATTACACTGTGTGCAATACCTGCTGGGCTTTTAAAGCGTCTTGAACGAGTTATCGTTCCTGACAACACCAAGTTATTGGTGGTCACAGATTACCTTACTCAGCGATTTCTTCAGCGTGAGCTTCATCATATGAGCGTTCGCCAGCTGGGCCACGACGTGAATCGCGCTCATCTCTAGCTCTAGCCATTGGAGATGCTTCAGTAACGGCAACTTTAGTACGCATTACCATGTTACGCAGAACTGCGTCGTTGAAACGGAAAGCTGTTTCTAGCTCTTCGATCGTCTCTGCTTTAGCTTCAACGTTCATCAGAACGTAGTGAGCTTTATGCAGGTCAAGGATTGGGTAAGCCAGTTGACGACGGCCCCAATCTTCTAAACGGTGGATTGTGCCGTTAGCTTCGGTGATAACACCTGTGTAACGCTCAATCATACCTGGTACTTGTTCACTTTGATCTGGGTGAACCATAAATACGATTTCGTAATGACGCATTTATTGCTCCTTACGGTTATGTAGCCTCGGTATTGGCTCAGTCAAACCAAATGGAGGCAAGGAACGAAAAATAGTGACTGATTTGAGCGCGAGATAGTACAGAAAGCAAGCCAGAAACTCAAGCAATAACTTTGCCTCGCCAATCAATACAGGTATGATGGCGGTTCGCCTATATTCGGACGTCTGAAATCAGCTAACCAAGAATAAAACATAATGCTAAAAGTTATTGCGCCAATCAGTTTGTTTTTCCTTTCATTTCCTGCGCTTGCGCTTGTTCCACCTGATTATCAGGAACCGCCCAGCGATTTTACCGCGGAAATCGAAGCTGGCTTGCAACTGAACACAGGCAATACCGAATCCAGCAGTTTTAATGGTCGAACCCAACTGATTTACGATACAAAGCAAACCAAGCAAGAAGCCACACTAAAAGCCTATTTTGCCTCAGAAAAAAGTCAAACAACCTCCGAAAAATATGAGCTACAGTTACAATCGAACTATAAACTGACTAAGGGTTATGTCTTCGGACGTGGTGATTTTACTTGGGATCAATTCGGTAGTTACACGCAAATATCAACGCTTTCGAGTGGTTACGGTTTCAATGCTATCAGTAGTTATAAAACAAAACTCAGTCTCGAGTTCGGCCCAGGTTATCGATATAACTTACCTGCAGAGTCGGTAACCATTCCCAACCCTGATGCCGAAAAAGATGTCATTCTTCGTACCGCTGCCAAATTCTCTCAAAAACTACAGGAATACAGCAGTCTCAATGCCGATCTCACCGCGGAAGTGGGCGAGAACAACAACACCCTCACCTTAGATATGAACTATAAAAATCTGGTGTTCCAAGATTGGGCATTTAAGATCGGTATGAACATCAAATACACTGAAGTGGTACCAGAAGGAAGCCAACCCATGGATACCATCACCACCTTCAACTTGCTTTACACTTTTAGATAACTCTTTTTAAAAAATACGACGAAACACATAGAGTAAGATGACGCTAATAGCCTACTCGGCTGGCGTCTATGTGAATACTTTACAAGCATCCCCTTGAGTTGTTCCGACATAATTCAGTGATTTTTTGAGCAGAAATGCGCAATTAATCAAGATTTACCAACAATTTGCAACACAACATAAACACTAACCCCTGATATACTCACTCCTCATTATCAATCTAGTTTGTGTTTTCGGAGTTGTATATGACTAATCCGCTGCGCACTTTCGCCTCTTTATATAGCACCACATTATTAATGGTATTAGCCGGCGGCTTGCTTACCACCTATCTTGGGCTCAGACTCTCAGTAATGAATGTGCCACAAATATGGATTGGCGGCATGATGTCGGCCTACTATGTTGGCCTAGTGGCAGGCTCTAAGATTGGTCATCGACTTATCGCTCAAGTGGGCCATATCCGCGCCTTTGTCGCCAGCGCAGGCATAGTCGCTGCATCGGCATTAGGCCATGCACTCGTGGATGAGCTTGCGGTTTGGCTGCTCCTCAGACTCGTGGTCGGCATGGGGATGATGTGCCAATACATGGTGTTAGAAAGTTGGCTTAACGAACAAGCTGAAAGTAATCAAAGGGGCACAGTGTTTGCGAGTTATATGATCGTATCTTACTTCGGCTTAATCTTGGGCCAAGGTGCGATCAGTATTTTCCCCGAATTAGGACTAGAGCCACTACTGCTTATCGCAATTTGTTTTTCACTCTGTATCGTACCGATTTCACTCACGCGTCGTCTTCACCCTGCGCCCTTAGTTCCTGCCCCACTCAAAATTGCCTATTACTGGAAAAAAGCACCACAAGCACTCACGACAATCGCGATTGGTAGCATGATAGTGGGTTCGTTTTATGGTCTCGCTCCCGCCTACGCCAGTAACTTAGGTTTACCGCCTGAAAAAGTCGCCACGTATATGACGGCAACGATTTTAGCGGGATTACTGGCACAGTGGCCAATGGGAAAATTGTCCGACATTATGTCCCGCAGTCGCCTTATCCGTATCAACTGTATATTGCTCGGTATCTTAGCCTTGGCTATCGCCTTAACCCCCTATCATCCGGTGATTTCACTGGTGATGACTTTCCTATTTGGTATTTTAGGTTTCACTTTCTATCCGCTCGCCACAGCGCTTGCCAACTCTCGAGTAGAGCAAAATGAGCGGGTCGGCTTATCAGCAACAATATTATTAACCTTCGGCTTAGGCGCCAGTATCGGTCCGCTTATCGCATCGACATTAATGCAATGGTTTGGCAATAACATGTTATATGGCTTTATGTCAGCCTGTACCTTAATACTCTTTGTGCGTTTACGTTATGTACATTCACAGCAAAAAGTCGAAACTAATGTCACCCAAGACTACATAATGGCGACGGGCGACTTAGTCTCTTCACCACTGGCGGCAGCGCTGGATCCACGAGTTGATGTCGAATCGATTCAAGAACATATGACACCCAGTGCTAACCTAGATGAAGCGGAATATGATTTAGGGGCTGATGGTGTCGATGACGATATTATCGACGCAAATGACAGTGATGAGGAGCAACTCGCCTTCAGTTTCGATATCGAGCAAGCAGAGCCTGAAGCCGTTCAAACGGATGACGCCGATAGCCATCAGATCAACCTAGACAAAGCGCTGACATAAAAAGGCCAATAAAAAGGCCGATTAACTGTTTAAAGTTAATCGGCCTTTTTATTTCTGTAAGCTCTAACTAAAACATATAGTTACTACAACAAGTCGTTACTGCAAGCCTGATACCTCATGTTCGAAATCAGGCAAACGTGAGTGTATTAGCTACGACGCTGACGCACTGCTTCAAATAAGCAAATACCCGTTGCAACCGATACGTTCAAGCTAGACACACTACCGGCCATAGGGATAGAGATCAGTGAATCGCAAGACTCACGGCTTAATCGGCGTAAGCCTTTGTCTTCAGCTCCCATAGCAATCGCCAATGATCCCTTGAGATCCGCTTGATAAAGCTCGCAATCTGCCTCGCCCGCAGTGCCCACAATCCACACACCTTTATCCTGCAGGTGACGCATAGTGCGCGCAAGATTAGTCACTTGGAATAAAGGTACTGTTTCCGCAGCGCCACATGCCACTTTACTCACAGTCGCAGTTAAGCCAACTGAATTGTCTTTAGGCACGATAATACCTTGTACGCCAGCCGCATCGGCATTACGTAGGCAAGCGCCTAAGTTATGGGGATCCGTCACACCATCCAAGATCAACAGGAATGCTTGCTCAGTGTTAGCAAGCAGCACATCTAAATCTTGCTCATTCAATACTTTCGCCGCTTTAACGCGCGCGACTATGCCTTGATGTTGGCTGCTTTCCGCTTTGTCATCTAAGGCTTTACGAGAAGCGACTTGAATCGTCGTGCCAAAGGCTTTGGCCTGATCGGCCAGCACAGTTAAGCGCTCATCGTCACGACCTTGTAACAGCCACAACTCAATAATGCGCTCAGGGCTGTGTTTTAACAGGGCTTCAACTGCGTGGATCCCAAAAATAATATCTTGTTTTTTCATTTATTTCTTTCTCGTGCTCCGCTTAGCGGCTTTTGGCTTTTTAGCCGGATCTTTTACTGCTGCTTTTTTAGCTTTAGTGCCAGCTTTGGCCTTAGGTTTGGTTTTGCCTGTTTCAGCCTTGGCGCTAGATACCGCGGTTTTGCCTGCTTTACCTTGCTTAGCGCCTTCACGATTAACGCGCTCACGGGCTGTCATCGGCTTATCACGGCTGGCAGATGCTTTACGTTTACCACCTTTGCCGTCATCACCCAGCATAACCAAATCAATCTGTCTGTCATCTAAGTTGACTGCAGCGACCTTAACTGTCACAGGATCACCCACTTGATAGACTTGGCCTGTGTGCTCGCCGATAAGACGTTGACGCATTGGATCGAACTGGTAGTAATCGCTACCTAGGCTTGAGATATGCACTAAGCCATCGATAAATAGCTCATTTAAACGCACAAACAAACCAAAACTGGTTACTGAAGCAATCACAGCTTCGAAGGTATCGCCGACGTGATCTTGCATAAACTCGCACTTCAGCCAATCGCTGACATCGCGAGTTGCTTCATCGGCACGACGTTCTGTGGTCGAACACTCTTCGCCTAATTGATCGAGTTCATCGAGTTGATAATGGTAGCCACCATCCTGCGTCCACTTCTCAGTGGTTTCGCCTCTTTCCTTCGCGAGTAAATAACGGATCACACGATGTAACACTAAATCCGGATAGCGGCGAATGGGCGAAGTAAAATGCGCATATTCTTCTAAGGCTAAACCGAAGTGACCTTCGTTATCCGGAGTGTAAATTGCCTGACGCATAGAGCGCAGTAACATCACTTGGATAAGTTCAGCATCAGGGCGGTTGGCAATTTGCAACATCACATTCTGATAATCTGACGGCGTAGGCTCAAGTCCACCGGGCATGCTTAAACCACGCTCAGCAAGGAACTCTTTAAAGTTCGCCAATTTTTGCTCGGATGGCGCTTCATGCACACGATACAAGACTTCGCCTTTGTGTTTCTTCACAAACTTAGCTGCAGAAACGTTGGCTAAAATCATACATTCTTCAATGATTTTATGGGCTTGATTACGGCCACGCGGCACGATTTTATCAATCTTGCGCTGCTCATTGAAAATGAACTGCGTTTCCATGGTTTCAAACGCAATCGCACCACGCTCGGCCCTTTGCTCATCGAGCGCTAAATACAATGACTGTAAACACTGCAAATGCGGGAACAAAGCCTCATGCTCAGGCGCAATGGGGCCGCCTTCTAACATTGCTGCCACTTGGGTATAAGTGAAACGGGCATGGGAATACATCACAGCCGGATAAAACTTATAACCTGATAACTTACCTTTAGCAGATACGGTCATCTCGGCGACCATACATAAACGGTCGACGTGGGGATTAAGCGAACAGAGGCCATTGGAGATTTTCTCCGGCAGCATAGGGATCACTTGCGACGGGAAATACACTGAGTTACCACGGGCACGCGCTTCGGTATCTAAGGCAGAATCGGTACGCACATAATAACTGACGTCGGCAATCGCAACCCATAAACGCCAGCCACCACCGGCTTTTTTCTCCGCGTACACGGCATCGTCAAAATCGCGGGCGTCTTCACCGTCGATAGTCACTAATGGCAGATGACGTAAATCCACACGACCGACTTTATCGGCGTCGGTTACTTCATCGGGAATACGGCGCAGTTTCTTCTCAATCACAGGTGACCAAGTATGGGGTAAATCATAATTACGCAGGGCAATTTCGATTTCCATCCCCGGCGCCATTTGCTTACCAAGCACTTCAGTCACTTTACCCGCAGCCTTAACAAAACGGCCTGGGCGACGCGTTAATTCAACCACAACCACATCACCTTGACGGGCACCGTTGCGATCTTCATTCGCGACTAAAATTTCTTGGGTAATACGCTTATCATCGGCAATGACAAAGGCCATACCGCTATCGACATGATAACGGCCAACAATCGCGGCACTTCGCGGCTGGATCAGACGAACCAAACGCGCTTCGCGACGGCCACGACGATCTGTGCCCGCTTTTTGCGCCAGCACTTTATCACCGTGGAAATACATCAGCATGTCGCGGTTCGAAATAAATAAGTCATCGCCGCCTTCATCGGGTTTGAAAAAGCCGAAGCCTTCTCTGTGTCCGAGCACAGTGCCGGGGATCAGATCCATTTTCTCGGGTAAGCCATAGCTTTGCCCACGGGTGAACACCAGTTCGCCATCGCGTTCCATCGCACGCAGGCGACGGCGCAAGGCCTCAAGTTGTTCTTCCTCTTGGATGTTTAACGCCGCGGCAATGCTGTCACGGGTGATAGGTGATTTTTGAGAACGTAAGTAATCGAGAATATACTCACGGCTTGGGATAGGGTTTTCGTACTTATCCTGTTCACGCTCAAAATGAGGGTCTTTGATCATTCAATATCCAAATAATGTGTCTCTAGATTAAGAGACCACTTAACGGGTTCGCAACTGTTCTTGCTGGGCCCGCGCCACTGCACTGGGGGGCATTTTAGCTGCTAACACCTGCAGTAAAGACAAGGCTTTATTCTTAGTCGCCTCGTCCGCAAATACATCGTTATATAACCAGTGATAGGCCATCTCGTAATCCCTAGGACTACCATAACCTTCACCGAATAAACGAACTAACATCATACGAGCGGATAAACTGCCACTTGCAGCCGCAGGCAGTAAATAATGCACTGCTCTGTCTTTATTGCGGATGACAAATTTCCCACTCTGATAATACTCGGCAAGCTTTAACATCGCTTCTGAGCTACCTTGTTCGGCCGAGTCACGTAACAAAGCAATACCCTTCACAGGGTTAGCCTTCACACACGTTCCATGATTGAGCATTTCGCCCCAAAGAAATTGATATAAAGGCTGTTTTAAGACTTGGGCTCGCGCCTCAATGTCTTGGACTAACTGGCAATCATCACGTTTCACTTTCGCTAAGTATTGATTGCTACGGATCAAATCAAGCAATTGATCTTGACTATAAATATCTACCGCCTGCGTTTCAGCAAAGCACATTGAAGATACTAAAGGCAGTAGCGCAACGAGTGCTGTACGTAGCATAACGACTCTCAATGACAGTAGGATGAATACTTGCATCGGCAGTATAACCTATTTCTTGAGCTTGAGCTGAATTTCTAACCGCAGAATGAAACAGAGAAAGGCATAAAGAAGCAGAGAAAAAGGCCGTGAAACACGGCCTTAACAGATCTTAATTGAACGGATTAACCAAAATCATGGTTTCGTTACGATCAGGACCCGTAGAGATAATGTCGATAGGTGTTTCTAATAACTCTTCAAGACGCTTGATATAATTGATCGCTGCTTGAGGCAGTTGCTCAATTGATGTCGCGCCAAAAGTCGACTCGCTCCAACCCGGCATAGTTTCATAAACCGGCGTAACCAGTTCATAACCTTCAGCGGCCAGCGGAGTGACTTTAGAGATAGTGCCATCAGGATTCTGATAACCGACACAAATCTTCACTTCTTTCAGACCATCAAGTACATCTAACTTAGTCAAGCAGAAGCCGCTAACACTGTTGATTTGAACTGCGCGGCGCATTGCCACAGCATCCAACCAACCTGGACGACGCTTACGACCCGTTGTCGCACCAAACTCATGACCTTTAGTACCTAAATGATCACCGACTTCACATAATAGTTCAGTTGGGAATGGACCTGCACCTACGCGAGTGGTGTAAGCCTTCATGATACCTAAGACATAGTCTAAGTGACGCGGACCAAAACCTGAACCCGTCGCAACACCACCGGCAGTGGTATTTGAAGAAGTTACAAATGGGTATGTTCCGTGGTCAATGTCGAGTAATGTACCTTGAGCGCCTTCGAACAAAATTGGCTCACCGGCTTTACGCGCAGTATCCAATAATTCAGTCACATCAACACACATGCTCTTCAGATAATCGGCCATAGCCAAAGCATCTGCTAGCGTTTGCTCGTAATCAACCGCTTCGACTTGATAGTACTCTGTCAGCATAAAGTTATGATATTTCATAACTTCTTTCAGCTTTTCAGCAAACAGTTCAGCATTGAACAGGTCGCCTACTCGCAGACCGCGACGAGAGATCTTGTCTTCATACGCAGGTCCAATACCACGGCCAGTTGTACCAATAGCTTTATTACCGCGCGCTTTTTCACGGGCAATATCAAGGGCACAATGGAAGGGAAGGATCAGCGGACACGCTTCAGAGATCAACAGACGTTCCTCAACAGGAACTCCACGATCTTTCAGCATGTTGATCTCTTTCATCAGGGCGTCAGGTGCAAGCACCACACCGTTGCCAATAATGCATTTCACATTATCGCGCAGGATACCCGATGGGATCAGATGAAGAACGGTTTTTTCACCGTCGATAACCAAGGTATGACCAGCATTGTGGCCGCCTTGATAGCGAACTACATATTTTGCCTGTTCTGTTAGAAGGTCGACAATCTTACCTTTTCCTTCGTCACCCCATTGGGTGCCGAGAACAACTACGTTTTTGCCCATTATTTGCTGCAAGGTTGCGGTTAAAAAAGAATTTTAACAGATCTTAGTTAATAAGGGCAAGCAGGCTATTTTTCACGCAAAAATAACCCAAATGACGACTCCAGCAGTGACTAATGCCCCACCAAGTCGCTGGATAACTTGCTGATTTTGATGGGAGAGTTCATTTAAATAACGACGCCATTTATTTGGGAATAATAATGGCCCAAGGCCTTCCAAAACCAACACAAGTGCCACTGCTAGCATAAAAATTTGAAAAGTCATGCTTACCTCAAACTCACTCGCTTAATATAAATTTATTGTATATCAGCATACTCCAACCAAAGAGTTTTCTTATACCGTCAATTTTTAGCCAATAAAAAACCCAGCATAGGCTGGGTTTTTTGATATTCCAAAAACGAATTAACGCTTAGAGAATTGTGGCTTACGACGTGCTTTACGTAGACCCACTTTCTTACGCTCAACTTTACGAGCGTCACGGGTAACGAAACCAGCAGAACGAAGTGATGGACGCAGTGCTTCATCTAATTGCATCAGAGCACGGGTAATACCGTGACGGATTGCGCCTGCTTGGCCAGTGATACCACCGCCTTTAACAGTTACATAGATGTCCAGCTTGTCAGTCATTTCAACTAACTCTAAAGGTTGACGAACAACCATACGAGCAGTTTCACGACCAAAATACTGATCCAAAGGACGTTGATTTACAACGATGTTGCCACTACCTGCTTTAGCGAAAACGCGAGCTGTAGAGGTTTTGCGACGGCCAGTGCCGTAGTACTGAGTTGCAGCCATTTGCTTAATCCCGTTTAGATATCAAGAACTTGAGGTTGTTGTGCAGTGTGGTTATGTTCTGCGCCAGCGTAAACTTTCAGTTTACGGAACATGGCACGGCCCAGAGGACCTTTTGGTAACATACCCTTAACTGCTTTCTCGATGATCATTTCTGGCTTTTGCGCTTGCAGCTTTTCAAAGCTGATTTGCTTAATGCCACCAGGGAAGCCTGAATGCGAGTAGTACGTTTTGCCTTTCGCTTTGTTACCAGTAACAGTCACTTTTTCAGCATTAACAACAATGATGTAATCACCGGTATCAACGTGTGGAGTGTATTCTGGCTTATGCTTACCGCGTAAACGGACAGCGATTTCAGTAGCGATACGACCTAAAGTTTTGCCGTCTGCGTCGACGACGAACCAGTCACGAGTTACAGTTTCTGGTGTAGCAGTAAAAGTCTTCATTATTACAAAAACCCAAAGTTAATTTTCTGTCTCACATGTTGTCTGCATTTGCAAACAACACAAAATTGCCTTTTAGTACCCCTTCGAGCACCGACTTCGGCTTACAACTTCCGCCCAATTGGCGGAGTAACGTGGGCAGGTGGCGGAGTATAGACAAAGCTGAGTTAAAAATCACCTGATATTTTGATAAAAATTATAAAATATCGACCAATCGGACTTGTCATCCTAAGGATTAACAAGCCTCTGGTGATTTAAGGCCGCAGCTAATGCAAAACTCTTACACTACTGGGTTACGGCAGGTGTTCGGTTTTTAAATAATCGTGGGATTGCATCTCAATTAAGCGTGAACGGCAACGCCTAAATTCGAAGTTAAGCAAACCATCGGCATAAATATCTTCGAGTGGCACTTGAGCCGATACAATCAGCTTTACATTGCGCTCGTAAAATTCGTCGACCATAGCTAAAAAACGTCTAGCGATGTCATCGCCAGTCAAAAAGGCGCCCATTTGTTCTATGCCACTCACGAGGACAGTGTGATAAATCCGCGCAAGTTCCATGTAATCACGCTGGCTTCGTGGACCATCACAGAGCGCTCTAAAATCGGCCAACAATACTCCCTGCGCCTGTTGCCGAATACTAATACTGCGGCCTTCTATTTCGATGTCAGCAGTAAGCACCTCAGACTCAGGCGCTAACTGACTAAAATAACGTATAAGATTGGCATCAGCTTGTGCATCTAATGGATGATGATAAATCTCTGCTTGCTCAAGGGTACGCAATCGATAGTCAATGCCAGAATCCACATTGAGCACTTCACAATGTTGATTAATTAGAGCTATCGCAGGTAAGAAACGTGCGCGCTGTAAGCCATTTTTGTATAAGTCGTCGGGGATAATATTCGAGGTTGCAACCAGTACAACGCCTTCTTTAAATAACGCTTGAAACAGCGTACCTAATAGCATGGCATCGGTAATATCAGAGACAAAGAATTCATCGAAACAGATAACGCGATATTTTGCAGCCATCTTTTTCGCAATCACCAACAAGGGATCGCGCACGCCTTTCAGCTCATCTAAATCTAAATGTAGCTGATGCATGAAACGATGGAAGTGAGCCCGCAGCTTTTGATCGCCAGGCAAGGCATCAAAAAAAGTATCCATCAGGTAAGTTTTACCGCGCCCAACTCCGCCCCAAAGATACAGGCCTTTAGGTGATGCTGGTGCCGATTTTAAGCCTAATGCGCTAAACAATTTCCCTACAATAGAACTCGGCTCTTCTGCCGTAGTTAAGTCTTCATAGACACGTTGTAACGCCTTAACGGCAATTTCTTGAGCCGGATCATGGGAAAAACCGTCACGGGTAAGATCTTTTTGATAATGCTGCCAAGGGCTTAACTGAGGCACGTTTAAATTCTCTTATGTCCTTTATTAAAACTGTGACGATATTAGCACGGCCAATATGACGCAGGATATATTAATGCAGAATACGACTTTTACCTTAACGCTAAACTGCATACAAACGTCTAATAAGCATCTATGCTGTAGGTCATTTTAATCGGCAAAATCCGCTAATATTGGGGCTTGAAAAATCCTAATCTCGCCCACAGATTTCTGTTCAGAAACAAGTATGAAACAGCCGACAAAATAGGCTAAAAAAATTAACATTTATTAATATAATGAACTTTTTCAATAAGGTGCGAGTCAGAGTGATTACCTAGGCAAATAGCCGGTACCGATACAGATTTGATCTGGCACTCGCACGATTGCTGATGCATTACATCCAGATCTTTCAACCCTTATTTGGAGTTATGAATAGATGAAAACAAAATTATCTGTACTTTCAGCCGCAATGTTAGCCGCGACCCTGACTATAATGCCTGTCGTCTCACAGGCCGCCATTCCACAGACGGTTGAGGGACAATCCATTCCAAGTCTTGCGCCTATGCTTGAGCGTACGACGCCCGCAGTCGTATCAGTAGCAGTAACGGGGACTCATGTTTCTAAGCAAAGAGTACCTGATGTTTTCCGTTACTTTTTCGGCCCTAATGCGCCACAAGAGCAAGTGCAAGAACGTCCTTTTAGAGGCTTAGGCTCAGGCGTCATTATTGACGCAGAAAAAGGCTATATCGTCACGAACAACCATGTGATTGACGGTGCTGATGATATTCAAGTTGGTCTTCACGATGGCCGTGAAGTAAAAGCAAAACTGATTGGTACTGACTCAGAGTCAGATATCGCATTATTGCAAATTGAAGCGAAAAATCTCATCGCAATCAAATCCTCTGATTCCGATGATTTACGCGTAGGTGACTTTGCCGTTGCCATTGGTAACCCCTTCGGCTTAGGTCAAACCGTCACCTCGGGCATTGTTAGTGCTTTAGGCCGTAGCGGCTTAGGCATTGAAATGCTGGAAAACTTTATTCAAACCGATGCTGCGATTAACAGTGGTAACTCGGGTGGCGCACTCGTCAATCTTAACGGCGAGTTAATTGGGATTAACACGGCAATCGTAGCACCGGGCGGCGGTAACGTCGGTATTGGCTTTGCCATCCCTGCTAATATGGTGAAAAACCTCGTGGCACAAATTGCCGAACACGGAGAAGTACGCCGCGGTGTATTAGGTATTTCGGGACGTGATCTCGATAGCCAACTCGCCCAAGGTTTCGGTTTAGACACTCAACACGGTGGCTTCGTGAATGAAGTAGCCAAGGGCAGTGCCGCAGAGAAGGCCGGTATAAAAGCAGGTGATATCATCATCAGCGTTGATGGCCGTGGTATTAAGTCATTCCAAGAACTGCGGGCTAAAGTCGCCACTATGGGTGCAGGTGCTAACGTTGAGTTAGGACTCATCCGTGACGGTGATAAGAAAACAGTTAAAGTGACCTTAGGTGAAGCGAGCCAAACCAGTGAAACAGCGGCTGGTGCCGTGCATCCTATGCTGCAAGGTGCGTCCTTAGAAAACTCATCTAAGGGCATTGAAATTACCGATGTCGCACAAGGCTCACCCGCGGCCATGAGTGGCTTACAAAAAGGAGATGTGATTGTCGGTATTAACCGTACTGCGATTAAAGATCTTAAGACACTGAAAGCACAACTTAAAGATCAAGAAGGTGCCGTTGCACTGAAGATAATGCGTGATAAGAGCATGTTGTATTTAGTCCTACGTTAATCGACAAAATAGGCCATTTTTTCTGCCATAGATAAGCATAGGGAGCTTAGGTTCCCTATGCTTACATCGATTAAACATGTTAATCTAACTCACCTTTTTCTAGATCCATCCTGCCATGACTATAAAAGACACTCTGTTATATCTCGGTAAAGCCACCCTTTTCGGCCTTATCATGGCGGCCATGTTTTTATTGGTGACACGTTATTTCGATAACCAATCCCTCGGTAGTAGTCTGCTACAAACCCGTGCCAACAACACAGTCGAGCTATCCTTTGCCAAGGCGGTACGCCGTGCAGCTCCTGCCGTTGTCAATATTTATAGCCTCAGCATAGATCAAAATCGGCCGCTTAATTCAGGCTCACTTCAAGGTCTAGGCTCTGGGGTGATAATGAGTAAAGAAGGTTATATTCTCACTAATTATCATGTCATTAAGAAGGCCGATGAGATTGTTGTCGCCCTGCAAGATGGACGCAAATTTACCTCTGAAGTGGTTGGTTTCGATCCTGAAACCGATTTATCGGTACTCAAAATTGAAGGCGATAACTTACCAATTGTCCCCGTTAATCTCGACAGTCCGCCTCAAGTCGGTGATGTCGTACTCGCTATTGGTAATCCCTACAATTTAGGCCAGACCATTACCCAAGGTATCATCAGTGCCACGGGGCGCAACGGCTTAAGTTCAGGTTACTTAGACTTCCTACAAACCGATGCAGCGATTAATGCGGGTAACTCGGGTGGCGCACTCATTGACACTAACGGCAGCCTTATCGGTATTAATACCGCAGCATTCCAAGTGGGTGAAGAAGGTGGCGGCCATGGGATTAACTTCGCTATCCCGATTAAATTAGCCCACAGCATTATGGGTAAGTTGATTAAAAACGGCCGCGTGATCCGTGGTGCCTTAGGAATTTCTGGCGAGCCGATTAATCCTGTGGTGGCACAAATCCTTAATCTACCCGATCTCAAAGGTGTGCTCGTTACGGGTGTCGATCCTAATGGCCCTGCGGCCCGAGCCCTGCTAATGCCAAGGGATGTGATTATTAAATACGATGGTGAAGATGTGCCAGGCGTTGAAATGCTAATGGACCGCATCGCTGAAACCACACCGGGTAAGAAAGTGATGATGACTGTGATACGCCAAGGTAAACAACAAGAGTTGCCTGTGATTATCGATGAGAAGGTTGTGATCGATAACTAGAGTGTCACTCAGTATTACGAGCTCAACTGCAGAAAACAAAAAACCAGCTTTTAGCTGGTTTTTTAATGATTCAAAATTAGCTTAAGTCAGTAACAGATCACTGAATACGCACAACCTGTGCGCCTAAACCTTGAAACTTATTCTCAATATGCTCATAGCCACGATCTAAGTGATAGATACGATCGACAATCGTCTTACCATCGGCCACTAAACCCGCAATCACTAGACTCGCTGACGCACGTAAATCCGTCGCCATTACCTGAGCACCACTTAAAGATTCAATCCCTTGAATGATGCAGGTATTACCTTCAAGCTCCATGGTAGCGCCCATACGGATAAGTTCAGGCACATGCATAAAACGATTTTCGAAGATAGTCTCAGTTATGGTTGCCGTACCTTGTGCTAAGGCATTGAGCACACAAAACTGCGCCTGCATATCGGTTGGGAAACCAGGATAAGGTGCCGTCTTGATATTCACCGCCTTCGGACGTTTACCCTGCATATCGAGCTCAATCCAATCTTCGCCCGTAGTAATCGTCGCGCCTGCATCTTCAAGCTTAGCGATAACCGACTCAAGTGAAGCAGGATCGGCTTTTAAACAACGAATGCGACCACGGGTCACCGCAGCGGCCACCAAAAATGAACCGGTTTCGATACGATCTGGCATCACGCGGTAATTACAGCCCTGTAAACGCTCAACCCCTTGAATACGCAATGTCGCACTGCCTACACCAGTGATTTTTGCACCCATGGCAATTAAGCAATTAGCGAGATCGATCACTTCAGGTTCACGGGCCGCGTTTTCAATTACGGTTTCGCCATCGGCTAATGCTGCGGCCATCAGTAAGTTTTCGGTCGCACCAACACTCACCATGTCCATAAAGATATGTGCGCCTTTAAGACGACCATCAACACGGGCCTTGATATAACCTTCTTTCACTTCAATCTTGGCGCCCATCATTTCAAGGCCATGTAAGTGCAAGTTCACTGGTCTTGCGCCAATGGCACAGCCGCCAGGCAATGACACATCAGCCGTACCATAGCGAGCCAATAACGGCCCTAAGATCAAGATAGAAGCACGCATGGTTTTCACTAGATCATAGGGAGCGCAAAACTCATTCAGATTAGTGGTAGAAATGCGGATCTGTCCGTCACCGAGTTCAGTCACTTCAGCGCCGAGACAGCGTAATAATTTACAGCTCGTACTCACATCACGCAGATTGGGCACGTTAGAAACCACAAAATCGGTTTCAGCCAATACACCGGCCATCAGAATAGGCAAAGCTGCATTTTTAGCACCCGAAATAATCACATCACCGGCAAGCGGGGGGCTTGCCTGAATTGTTAGTTTATCCACTTTTCCTCACTAGCTAGGCATGTTGAAAACTTTTTCGCGTTTCCATTGAGTCGGCGTGAAAGTTTTGATCGTTAATGCATGTAATTCACCGCTGGCAATGTGTGCCGTCAACGGTGCATAAATGGCTTGTTGCTGTTTGACTCGGCTCATACCATCGAAGCATTCACCTACGGCGATCACTTTATAATGGCTACCATCCGAGCTAGCGTGAACTTCTTCAAGCCCTAACGCATCACGTAAAATCTGTTCGATTAAGCTGCATTCCATGAAATCTATTACCCTATTCTCAATGCGCTTCTTCGGTAAAGAAGGCATCTAAATCATATAAATCAATTAGTTTTTTAAGTTGTGGTGAAGCAGAACTCAATACAAGTTGGCTGCGATGTTCACGCACTAACGCCAGCAAAAATGCCATGCCAGCGCTATCACTGTATTCGAGCCCAGACAGAGACAATATCTGGGTTGACTCATTTAGCAGTTGTTGCCGCTGTGGCCAAAGTGTAATGACATCAACTTGGGTTATGCGCCCTTTGAGATGACAAACTGTCCCCTGTTGCACAAATTCAATCACGACTGTGACTTCCCTGACTTAGCCTTCATGACCACTTTCTCTTTAGTGCGATCTTCGAGCATCTTAATCACGGGATCGATACCCTGTTGGCGAATTAGATTAGAGATTTCCGACTGCTTAGAAGACAGTAAGCTCACACCTTCGGCAACTAAATCAAATGCCTTCCATGAGTCATCCTTTAAACGGCGCGCCTTAAACAACAGTTTAATCGGTGGGCGACCGGCTTCGATGATCTGCACGTTTACATCGACCATTTTCTCTTTGCTAAAATCAATCCCAGGTGAGAATTCCACTTTTTGATTAGTATATTCAGTAAAGGCTTGAGCATAAGTAGATATTAAATAACCTTCAAAAGCATTGACGAAACGATTGCGTTGCTCTTCGGTTGAATCCTTAAGATATTGGCCTAATACCTTATAAGAAGCGTATTTATAATCGACATAAGGCATGAGTTCTTCACGAACAATCACCTTTAAATGGTCTGAATTTGCATCGATTAATGCTTTATCTTTGTGAAAACGATCGAAGGTTTTATTGGCAACGGCTTTCACCATGGCATACGGATCTGTCGTATCGACAACCACATCAGCGGCGACTGCGCTCGTTGCCCCTAAAACCATCACTAACGGCAATAAAAAACGAGATAAGTTTTTAAACATAGCGGTAACCCCTATTTATCCTTCGAACCCATACTATATAAGAACTGACCAATCAGCTCCTCCAACACTAATGCCGAACGAGTGTCGTCAATCTTATCGCCATCTTTCAGCATACTGACATCATCGTCGACAAAACCCGGTGTTAACCCTAAGAATTGTTCGCCCAACAAACCCGAAGTCAAAATGGCTAAACTACTGGTTTCAGGGAATTTATCGTAACGCTTGTCCATCACTAATGTGACCACAGCCACTAACTTAACTGGGTCTAAATCTATGCTGCTCACTCGGCCAACGACAACACCGCCAACCTTGACTGGCGAACGCACCTTCAAACCACCAATGTTGGTAAAATTGGCTTGTATGGTATAAGTGCTATCGCTGCTTTTCACTTCAATATTGGCGACGTTAAAGACTAAGACCAAAAAAGCGGCCAATCCTGTTAAAAGAAACACACCCACTAATAATTCAATTTTTCGTGTCAACATGTTCAGCTACCACTCTGTTAATCCATCTAACCTGTGTCGAAATCCGCAGTGTTCCGTTAGCGGCCAAACATCAGGGCTGTCAGTAAAAAATCCAATGCCAATACAGCGAGGCTCGACTGAACGACAGTCTGGGTCGTTGCACGGCTGATGCCTTCCGGATTTGGGATCACTTGATAACCGCGATATAACGCAATCCAAGTGACCACTACGGCAAACACACCACTTTTGATCAAGCAGTTAACTATGTCCTGACGCCATTCGACAGACGCCTGCAGAATCGACCAAAACGCACCACTGTCGATCCCTTTCCATTCCACGCCAACAAGGTGCCCGCCATAAATACCTACAGCGGTAAACATCAACGCCAGCAATGGCATACTGATCACTCCAGCCCAAAAGCGCGGTGCAATAATCTGCCTTAATGGGTCAATCGCCATCATTTCTAAACTGGAAAGCTGCTCAGTACTTTTCATTAAACCAATTTCAGCGGTTAATGCTGAACCCGCCCGTCCCGCAAACAATAACGCGGTAACAACTGGCCCTAACTCACGCAGTAAACTGAGCGCCACCATAGGACCTAAGCTTTCTTCGGTGCCAAAACCAACTAAAATGTTATAGCCTTGCAGTGCGAGCACCATGCCGATAAAGAGTCCTGAGACTAAAATAATCACCATAGATTGCACACCGACCACATAAATCTGGCGCACTAATAATGGAAAACCTTTACGCACGCGTGGCCAGCGAAAAATCGCACCCCACAGCATAAGGCCTGCACGGCCAAAACCGAGCACTAGCTCAATCGCGCTGCGGCCTAAGTCGGCAATACTGTCGATTAACTTCACTTGCCAACTCCTTTTGCCATTAATTCTTGCTGGTAATCATTTGCCGGATAATGGAACGGCACAGGGCCGTCCGGAGCACCTTGAATAAACTGTTTCAGCTGCGGATTATCAGCGTACTTTAATTCTTCAGGGGTACCGTGGGCGATGACTTTTTTGTCAGCCACCACATATACATAATCGGCAATGCCAAGCACTTCATCCACATCGTGGGACACCACAATTGAAGTCAGATTCAGTGCATCGGATAACTCACGAATAAGCTTTACTAACACGCCCATCGATATTGGGTCTTGCCCTGCAAAAGGCTCATCGTACATCACCATTTCAGGTTCAAGCGCTATGGCTCTAGCCAATGCGGCGCGGCGTTGCATACCACCGGATAACTCGCTTGGCATCATCTGAGCTGCACCACGTAAACCTACGGCTTCAAGCTTCATCAGCACGATAGTGCGAATAATGTCTTCAGGCAGTCCAGAATGTTCACGCAGTGCAAACGCCACGTTATCGAACACATTAATGTCGGTAAACAGCGCGCCACTTTGAAACAGCATGCTCATCCGCTTACGCAGACTAAATAATTCATTGCGACTCACGCCATGGATATCGTGACCGTCGAATAACACTTGTCCATGGTCAGGCGTTAATTGGCCGCCAATCAATTTCAACAGGGTCGTTTTGCCTATGCCGCTCGGCCCCATGATCGCCGTCACCTTGCCCCTTGGAATGGACAGGCTAATATCTTCATATATCACACGCTGACCGCGGCTAAACCCCAAATTACGGATCTCAACCAACGGCGTTTGTTCTTGAGTCATGCTTGATTCCGACATTTGCAAATGAGGTGATCCTAGTCTTCCGAGACTGACCAATCGAAGAGCCGCAAATTGTACGTAATTGCGCTTTAACCTACAACCGAATCGACACTATCGCCCTGCGATACTTTCAATTTGCCTCATTTACAGCGAAAATGCGCCCTAAGTTTTCACTCTGCACAGGTAAAATGTTACTTAATGTTTTCAACCTAGTTGCAGAATTGGCAGTATTGGCTAATTCGTTCGCACTTAGCTCACTCTTTGCCCACTTTTATCGGGGAGAGTCGATACGCAATTGCGCAATAGAGGCATCCCATAGGGTAATACCCGCTGCGATATGGAATAAATCCATTGAAATAAACGACAAAGACGATGATATTGCTCAAGACCTTCTGCCGCTAAACACGTTATTGTGCGTGAATAGCTAACGCAGCTGAACTTGACGAGTCGGATCAATCGCTCTAGCCTGCCGCAATTGTTTTGCTGTTTTCGGTAATAAACCACAGTAAGACATAAGCTAAATTGTCTGAAAACAAACTAATACTTGGCAGAAAGCCTATTACATATCATCTTTATCGCGTACCAAATTGTGCTATTCCAATCCCATCAATGGGGCGACAAAGACAATGCAAAAAGAGAGATAGACATGGTAGACAAATCACAACTGCGCCAATGGGGTTGTAAAGTTATCGACATTGAAAAGTCAGCCCTAGACAATCTTTATCAATATGTTGATTCGGCTGAATTTGCAGAAGCTTGCGAGTTGATCCTCAACTGCACAGGCAAAGTGATTGTCATGGGAATGGGCAAATCGGGCCATATCGGCAATAAGATTTCTGCCACCCTCGCCAGCACAGGAACGCCCGCATTTTTTGTGCATCCGGGTGAAGCCAGCCACGGCGATCTGGGTGTATTGGCCGATAACGATGTGATTTTAGCGATTTCAAATTCCGGTGAGTCGAGCGAAATCCTCACCTTAATGCCGGTCATCCAACGTATGGGCGTGCCCGTTATCGCGGTAACAGGTAAACCCGAATCGAACATGGCGCGATTATCTAAAGTGCATTTATGTATTGAAGTCCCAGAAGAGGCTTGCCCACTTGGACTTGCCCCCACCTCAAGTACCACAGCAACCTTAGTGATGGGCGATGCCATCGCCATTGCGCTGCTGCAAGCAAAAGGCTTTACCCGTGATGATTTTGCTATGTCCCATCCCGGCGGTGCATTAGGACGTAAGTTGCTGTTAAAAGTCTGCGATGTCATGCATAGCGGTGATGACTTACCGCTCGTCAACCACGATATTTGCATCACAGAAGCTCTGTACGAAATCTCCAAGAAAGGCTTAGGCATGACGGCGATTATTGATGATCAGCGCAAGCTGGTTGGTATCTTCACCGACGGTGATTTACGCCGCGTTATTGATGCCGAAGTGAATTTACGCACGACGCCCATTGCCGATGTGATGACCCGTAACTGCGTCACGATCACGGATAATGTATTGGCCGCCCAAGCGCTGCAAGTGATGGACTCAAAAAACATCAACGGATTAATTGTTATTGATAAAGACCGCCATCCTATCGGCGCTCTTAACATGCTAGACATGGTTAAAGCAGGAGTCATTTAATGCCACAGCAAGGATTTTACGGCCCAATCAGTGATGATGTGTGGCAACGCGCACAAAAGATTAAACTGTTAATCTGTGACGTCGATGGGGTGTTTTCCGACGGCCGTATTTACTTGAGTAATAGCGGCGAAGAGCTCAAAGCCTTCCATACCCGCGATGGTTATGGCGTGCGCTCACTCCTCACCAGCGGTTTCAACCTCGCCGTGATCACAGGACGTCAATCCAAAATCGTTGAAAACCGTATGACAGCCCTTGGTGTTACCCATATTTACCAAGGCGTAGACAATAAGTTCGAGCCCTATGAAGCATTGCTCGCACTTTATGGTGTCACCCCAGAAGAAGTGGCTTATATCGGTGATGATATTGTCGATCTCCCCGTGATGAATGTCGTCGGTTTAGCGGTCAGTGTTGCTGACGGCCACCCCTATGTACGCCAACACGCCCATTTTGTGACTACGCTCAATGGTGGCCACGGTGCACTGCGTGAACTCACAGATCTGTTACTCCTAAGTCAAAATAAATTCACTTCGGCCCATGGAATGAGTATATGAGTCGTGTGACACTCGCGATTATCGCTTTTTTTGGAACTGCACTAGCGCTTTACTGGCAGGTCCAGAACAAACACAGCGGTGATTCCGATAACAGAGTAAAAGATCAAAATACCCCAGATTTCATCGTTGAAGATCTGCGCAGTGTTGAGTTCAATGAGCAAGGACTAGTGAATAGCCGTGTGACGGCGAAACACATGGAACATTATGATTCAACGAATCAAACTTTCTTTACTCAACCTGTTTATCTTGTTTATCCAGACCAAGGTAAAGCACAATGGCAACTCAGGGCAGATCAGGGCAAGCTAAACAAGGAAACTGGCAAGGTTGTATTAGAAAATAATGTTATTATCGATGCCATTAGCCCAGAAGAACCGATTCAGACCTTGTCCACCAGTTATCTGGAACTCGATCTCAACACTATGATAATGACCTCTGACCGTACCATTTACGTCACAGGGAAAGATTTTAATATTCAAGGCCAAGGCCTTTATGCCGACCTCAACGCGCAAGAAGTGCAATTGACCAGTCAGGTAGTAGGAACATATGAAGCAAAATAACGTATTACTTGCCAGCCTAATGCTAATTATGAGCATGAGTGCTTTCGCGAAAGTCGGCGACTTAAAGCAAGAAGTCAAAATTAAAGCTGTGAGCCAAACTGCGGATATCAAAAACAACCAGATCATCTTCTTTGGTCCGGTGGAAGTTACCCAAGGCTCAATAAAAATCCAAGCAAATGAACTGCGTGCATTTTCCGCTGAAGGTGAAAATAGCAAAACTTTGGTCGCCACAGGCAACCCTGCTACGTATAGCCAAATATTAGACGATGGCCGCCCAGCATCGGCAAGCGCGAAAGAAATTCGTTACGATATGGCAAGCCGCACCTTAACACTGAAAGGTATGGCGTCATTAGATCAAGCGGGTAGCCAAGTTACAGGCAATTTAATCCGCTATAACATGATTCAACAGAAATTGATGGCCGAGAGTACTGGCAGTGGTGACGATCGCGTGATCACTATTATTCAGCCAGAAAACTATCAAGATGATGCTAAATCAGATGCTCCAGCGGATAAACCTGTGAAAAAGCAGGACTCTAAATGACCCAAATCACCTTAAGAGCACAAAATCTGGCGAAAAGTTACAAGAGTCGCCAAGTGGTTAAAGACGTCAGTCTGACGGTAAAAACCGGTCAAGTCGTTGGCCTACTCGGTCCAAACGGTGCAGGTAAAACCACGACCTTTTACATGGTTGTCGGGCTAGTGAAGAGCGATAAGGGACATATCTTTATCGACGATGATGATTTAACCGCAGATCCTATGCATCTGCGTGCCCGCAAAGGCATAGGTTACTTACCGCAGGAAGCCAGTATCTTTCGTAAGCTAACTGTTCATGACAACATCATGGCCGTACTGCAAACTCGTAAAGAACTTAAAAACGAAGAACGAGAAGAAGAACTAGAACATCTGCTCGAAGAGTTTCATATCACCCACATCCGTGACAGCCAAGGCATGTCATTGTCGGGTGGCGAACGTCGTCGCGTCGAAATTGCGCGGGCTTTAGCCGCTAATCCTAAGTTCATTTTGCTCGATGAACCGTTTGCCGGCGTCGATCCTATTTCGGTTATCGACATCAAGAAGATTATCGAACAACTCAAAAGTCGCGGCCTTGGCGTACTGATCACAGACCATAATGTCCGCGAGACATTAGATGTATGTGAACATGCTTATATTGTGAGTCACGGAAACCTGATTGCCGAAGGAACTCCAGCAGAGATCTTAGACAATCAGCAAGTTAGGGCTGTGTACTTAGGTGAACAATTCAGGCTATAGTTAATCGAGCGAAGCCAATGGAGGCAATTTACACCGCCATTGGGCTTCACTCAAAATGATAATAAGCGACCTCATCCAACAATAATAACGTAGGGATCAGCGGTAACATGAAAGCGTCACTCCAGCTCAAACTGGGTCAACAGTTAACCATGACGCCACAACTACAACAGGCTATACGTCTGTTGCAACTGTCGTCATTAGAACTGCAGCAAGAGATCCAGCAAGCATTAGATTCTAATCCCCTTCTCGAGCTGGAAGAGGATCAATTCGACGCCACTAAAACCCCTGTAAACCAAACGCTATCCGATACGGATTTCAGTGAATCTAGCACTCTGCCACCAGAAAAAGACAGCTCCACCATAGACACGGCAGAGTCGCTAACCAAAGAATCCATGCCCGATGAGCTCCCCATGGACACCACATGGGATGAAGTGTTTACCGCCTCCCCAAACTCAGGCCCCGGCGGCAGTCGTGAAGACGATATGCCCTTCCAAGGCGAGACCAGTGAAGGTTTGTACGAACACTTAGAATGGCAAAAAAACCTCACGCCGTTTTCTGAAACCGATTTAGCCATTGCCACCGCCATTATTGATGCCATCGACGATCAGGGCTATCTCACCCAAAGCACTGAAGAAATTCTCGAAGCCATGGGTAATCCTGAAGTTGAGCTTGACGAAGTCGAAGCCGTACTCAAGCGTATTCAGCATTTTGATCCCATAGGCGTTGCCGCCCGCGATTTAAGTGAATGCCTGCTGATCCAACTGTCGCATTTCGCCGCTGATACTCCCAACCTAGAAAACGCCCGTATGCTGATCAAAGATCATTTAGATCTGATCGCCGCCCGAGACTTTAGGTTGTTGATGCGTAAGACTAAATTAAAAGAAGATGAATTAAGGGATGGTATAGCACTCATCCAAACCCTCAATCCTCGCCCAGGTTTGTTGATCACGCCCAATAATGACGAATACGTTATCCCAGATGTGTCTGTGTCGAAGAAAAATGGCCGCTGGGTCGTTGAGCTAAATCCTGACTGCATGCCAAAAATCAATGTAAATCAACATTATGCTTCTATGGCACGCAGTACCAAAAACCAAGCCGATAGCCAATTTATTCGCGGCCATCTGCAAGAGGCTAAATGGTTTATTAAGAGCCTAGAAAGCCGTAACGATACTTTGCTTAAAGTTGCTAATTGCATAGTGCAATATCAGCAAGGTTTCTTTGAGTATGGTGAAGAAGCCATGAAGCCTATGGTGCTTAACGATATTGCCGAAGCGGTAGAAATGCATGAGTCCACCATCTCACGGGTCACAACTCAAAAATACATGCATACCCCTAAGGGACTTTTTGAACTAAAATACTTCTTCTCTAGCCACGTCGGTACTGACGATGGTGGTGAGTGCTCATCCACAGCAATCAGAGCCTTTATAAAGAAACTGGTGGCAGCGGAAAACCAGAAAAAACCATTAAGCGATAGCAAGATGGCACAGCTTCTGGCAGAACAAGGGATCAACGTAGCCCGCAGAACCATTGCGAAGTACCGAGAGGCTATGCTTATTCCACCTTCTAATCAGCGTAAAAGTTTATAACCTACAGTGGATATCGGAGGACGTTTCTATGCAAATAAACCTAAGTGGACACCATGTCGAAATTACCGAATCGTTACGTGCATATGTAGAAGAAAAGTTTTCAAAACTTGAACGCCATTTCGAACAGATCAATAATGTGCACGTTGTGCTCAATGTTGAGAAAATGCAACAAATTGCCGAAGCGAGAATAAACCTCATAGGTGGTGAAGTTTTTGCTACTTCAGAGCATGCTGACATGTATGCCGCTATAGACGCCCTGATTGACAAGCTTGACCGTCAGGTTATTAAACACAAAGAGAAGTTAACAAAACACTAATAATGGAACTTTGTACCATACTGCGGCCGGAGTGCACTACCTGCGCCACTCCGGGCAGTAAGAAAAAGGTACTGGAACTCATCAGCGACTTAGTCGCTGCCCAGTACCCGACCCTCTCATCTCAAGAGATATTCGAAAGCCTAGTGGCGCGCGAAAAGATGGGGAGCACAGGTATAGGTAACGGCATCGCCATTCCACATGGTCGACTAGCCGATATAGATCAGCCCATTGCCATACTAATTAAGTGTGAAGAGCCGATAGCATTTGATGCTATCGATAAGCAACCTGTTGATATTTTATTTGCACTACTGGTGCCTGCAGACCAATGTCAGCAGCACTTAAGTACCTTGTCTTGCATGGCCGAAAAGCTGAGCGACAAGCAAATATTAAAGCAATTACGCAAGACGCATGATGAAACGGAACTCTATCAGGTAATCACTGGATGAAACTGGTCATAGTGTCGGGCCGCTCAGGCTCAGGCAAATCTGTCGCCCTTAGGGTACTCGAAGATCTCGGCTATTATTGTGTCGATAACCTTCCCTTGCCATTGATTGGCAGTTTGCTTGAGCAACTCAAAGGCAGTAACGATCTCGTCGCCATCAGTGTCGACGTGCGTAACATGCCTGAGCAGGATAAGGTCTTAGTGAAACAACTCGCTAGCCTACCTCCAGATACTGAGTTAACGAGCTTCTTCCTTAACTCCAGCGATAAAATTCTGCTCAAGCGTTACAGCGAAACCCGCCGTTTGCATCCTTTGTCGAAGAGCCGAGTCTCTTTGCAAGAAGCGATAAAGCTGGAGGGAAAACTGCTCGAGCCTATGTCAAAACTGGTCGATCACTACATAGATACGTCGAATTTGAATATCTATGATTTAAGCGACCAAGTCAGACAAATTCTCCTTGGTAGTGTCGATAAAGAACTCGTGATCAACTTCGAGTCCTTTGGCTTTAAGCACGGAATGCCCACCGAAGCCGACTTTATGTTCGATGTGCGCTTCCTGCCCAATCCCCACTGGGAGTTGGCACTGCGACCATTGACTGGTTTAGATGAACCCGTAGCTGAGTTCTTAAATCGCCAACCACTGGTCAATAAGTTCATCTGGCAAATCGAAAATTTACTGGAGACTTGGCTGCCGCACCTCGAGCGTAACAATCGCAGTTATTTAACTGTGGCCATTGGCTGCACAGGTGGACAGCACAGATCGGTTTACGTCGCAGAGCAATTGGCAAAACGCTTTAGTAACGGTAAACATAAAGTTTATGCCCGTCATCGAGAGCTCAATAATGCCAAAGCTTGAGCGTCAGATAACCATCTGTAATAAGCTCGGTTTACATGCCCGTGCCGCCACTAAGTTGGTGGTACTGGCTTCCGAGTTTGATGCGACCATCACCTTAATACAAGGCGATAAACAAGCATCGGCCGCCAGTGTGCTTGGCTTGCTGATGCTTGAAACTGGCATGGGTAAAACCATCAGGCTTATCGCCGAAGGCCCAGATGCAGAGCCGGCTCTCGATGCCATTTGTGCCTTAATCGACGCTAAGTTTGACGAAGCCTGTTAGTTTCACTTCACACTAAGCACTTCATCGTTAGTTTCACTTCATGTCTAGTTTAAAAAACTTGCCATTCAGACATGGCAAAACATTTGTCGCTCGACGATACAAGCCACAGGTGATTACACTAGCGGTCATTGCGCTGGCCTTAACCTTACCTTAGCCGCCTTAATCTGTGTCATCGACTGACGCTTAGTCACCGCTAAATCCTAGCCCAACACTAAGATCTCAAACCAATTTGCCGCACAATGGAGGACAAATGCCCGTAGATAATGCAGAAAACGATCACACCGGACATAGTCTTGACCAGTTAAACCAAGCGCTTAGCAGCGGCATGTTCGTGCATGTGCGTAATATGCTGCAAAAAATGGCCGCCTCAGATATCGCGCTGATCTTAGAATCATCACCGCCAAGTGCCAGACAAGTATTGTGGCAGCTCATCGATCAGGAACAAATAGGCGACATACTCGATGAGTTGAGTGAAGAACTCAAAGACCCACTGATCCGCAGCATGAGCCCTGAGCGAGTCGCGAAAGCGACAGCAAGCATGGACACCGACGATCTCGCCTATATTCTGCGAAGTCTTCCCGACGCCGTTTACAAACAAGTGTTGCAGTCGATGACGGAGCAAAATCGCCTGAGGGTAGAACAAGCCCTATCTTATCCAGATGAGACCGCCGGCAGCTTGATGAACACAGATACTGTCACCCTAAGACCCGATGTGAATATCGATGTGGTGCTGCGCTATCTTCGGCAAAGGGGCAACCTACCCGACACCACAGATACCTTATATGTGGTCGACAAACAGGACAAAGTCCTTGGCGGTGTTAGGCTGGCAGATCTGCTGACTTGCGCGCCAAGCACCACAATTCGCAATATCATGGATCCCAATATTCAAAGTATTCCGGTGAGCATGTCCGACAGCGAAGTGGCGCAGAAATTCGAACGCAATGATTGGGTATCGGCACCTGTCGTCGACAGTGATGGTAAGCTACTCGGGCGTATCACAATCGATGACGTAGTCGATGTTATCCGCGAAGATGCTGAACATTCCATGATGGGTATGGCGGGGATGGACGGAGATGAAGATACCTTTGGTCCAGTGCTAAAAAGTACCCTACGTCGCTCGCTCTGGCTCACGATTAACTTATTCGCCGCCCTGCTCGCATCGTCGGTCAGCAATATGTTTGAAGGCACTATTGAGCAATTTGCCACTATCGCCATCCTAATGACGATTGTCCCTAGCATGGGCGGTGTTGCCGGTAATCAGACCTTAGCCCTCGTGATCCGTGGTATTGCTTTAGGCCATATCGGCCAAAGCAACGCCCGCTGGCTTATCGGTAAAGAGCTATCTATTGGTTTTCTCAATGGCTTGATGTGGTCTATTTTAGTCTTTGTCGCCGTGTGGCTATGGAAGGATGATATGGCACTGGCGGGATTAATTGGTAGCGCTATGCTGATCAATATGACAGTAGCTGGGCTTGCAGGTGCGAGTATTCCATTGATTTTAAAACGACTTAAAATCGATCCTGCCCTCGCTGGCGGTATGGTGCTCACCACAGTCACTGACGTGGTTGGCCTGTTCGCCTTCCTCGGGTTAGCGACGCTCTACCTGATGAACTAACGCTTTAACAGTTTAAGCTAACCACAGAACGGCACTCCAAAGGTGCCGTTTTTTATCCCACTGGAAAACTAAAGAAGGCTATTTTGCCGGAGGTTGAAAACCATAACTGCTCAGAATCGCTTGGCCTTTTGTCGATAGAATAAACTCGGCTAACGGCTTAGCGGCAGTATTAGCGCCTTGCAAAACCAGTAAACCATAGTCGGCACCCACGGCGAGTTCCTGCGGTAAGTCTATGATTTGTAAACTCGGCACTTCTTTTTTAGCCAGCACAGCATTAGTGCAATAGGTTAAAAAGATATCCGCTTGCTTGTTTTCCATCACCCAGCCATAGGGGTTGCGATCTTTAGGCGGTTTAACGCTCTCAGGGCCGCCCGTCAGTTGTAATGCCTTGGTCTCTAACGCGGCTTTCGCATTGGGTTTTACCGCTTCGGCCTTAGCAAAAACGGCCCAGGCATAATCACCCGCGGGGTCGGCTTTCGGGGTTGAGGTGCCGACTTTAACCTTAGGATCTAACAAGGTATCGAGTAACGTCGCACTCGTCACCTGAACTGTGTCTTGAGCAACAGCGCAGAGTTGATTACGGGCAAACATTTGCACCGCTTCGCCCTGACCCGAATCCACTAATGCCTGTGGATGTTTCATATTCGCCGAGGCAAAGATATCGACTTTCTCGCCCTCTTGAATGCGCTTTAACAATAAACCTGAGGGCGCATATTGCGCTACAACACTTATTTGCGACTGTGCTTGATAAGCAGCAATAATATCACTCATCGCAGCCTTTAAACTGCCTGCGGCGCGCAGTTCTATCGGCGTGACTCCTGTGGTCAATTCGGCTTTCATCGGCACTCCTTGTACAGCAGTCACCATGATGACAGGACTTAAACTCAAGGCTACTAACACATTTTTGCTTATCATAGTCATATTCTCCTTTAGGCACTAAAAGTCATTCTTGTGACTTATCCCCATACAGAACGTGAAATCGATAAAGGGATCAAGCTGAACTCATCCCAAGGTAATTAGCAGTGATATGTTTGTGGTGCAGGTCACTCAAGGTGCGCTTCATAAAGGACAAATTGTCTAATTGAAGCCCGGCAAGCTAATCACTCAATTAGCCCACCACTGAAAACAAAAAAGTCGCCCCAGGCGACTTTTTCAGCGAGAACTTTGTGCTTAGACCAGACTATTTACCCGTTGGTATTAGTACGATCTCAACGCGGCGGTTTTGTGCTCGGCCATTTGCATTGGCATTTGATGCAATAGGACTCGCTTCACCCATACCTTTTGATTTTACACGGGCAGAGGCAACGCCTTTACTCATCAAGTAATTACCCACTTCGCTAGCACGGACCTGTGACAGACGTAAATTGTAAGAGTCTGAACCACTGCTGTCGGTATAACCTAATACGTTAAGCTGCGTTTTGCTGTATTCCTTGGCCACAACCGCCACTGAGTTCAGCACGCGTTTAGCCCCGTCACTTAACTCGGTTTGATCTACGCCAAAGGTCACTTCATTAGGCATATTCAAAATGATGTTATCGCCGTTACGGGTCACACTCACGCCCGTTGAGGCTAATTGTTGGCGTAATTTAGTCTCTTGCACATCCATGTAATAACCAATACCACCACCGACTGCGGCGCCCGATGCAGCACCAATTAAAGCACCTTTACCGCGGTCGCTCTTGCTCGAAGATACCACCCCAATTGCGGCACCCGCGACGGCACCAATCAATGCGCCACTGGTCGCTTTAGCGGTTTGTTCTTCGTTTGAATAGGGATTGATTGTTGTACAACCCGATGCAACTAGCGCGGTCGTCAATACCACTATGGCTAACAGGGATGGTTTAGATTGCACTGCCTGAAAACACTTCATCATTTATAACCTCTTTATATGATTGATGACTGTGAATACCGCTCAAAAGGGCAAGAAATATCACGTCCATTAGGTAATACGAATGACCTAGGGATTGCCACAAAGCAGGCAGTATATAAGCAATTGCGCTGGAGACAATCCTTTATCCATCTTCAATTATGCTAATCCAGATTTTAGTCAGCAAAGATACAGATTTCGGGCTTCAATCATGGCTTAGACCGCCCTGCTCCATATCAAGCCAATGGCACCGAAATAGTGCGCCTTGCACCTTTTTTGGCAGCACTAAAAAATCACGCCGTTTTAATCGAATATACAAGCCAATGATTTTAAACATTAAAATAAAAATTAGAATATTGGCACGAATTTTACATACTACTAAGTGAGTAGACAGTCAGACGCGGTAGAAATCGCCGAAAACTCAAGTCGACTTCAACAGGATTAATCCAAATTAAATGGACCTATCGAGACAGAAAATGGGCTCGAGTATTTAGGGTCATAAAGGAGGAAGTATGAAAACAGTCATGAACTTTATCGCACTATGTCGCCACGAATGGATTTGTCTGCGCCACCTAGGTCTGAGCCAGTGGGATTTAGAACAGCGTCAATATCATCAATAAAAGGCAACGCAAACGGTCATATTTTGGTTAGAAGGCAGTAAAAAGAGGGAACGCTCATGGGAATCGCAGAAAATAGTCTCAAGCTACATGTTATCACCGAGGTTAAAGTACAAGGTCGCTTACTGTCGGATGTTGCACGTCAATACGGTTTATCTGCTAAGGCAGTCTACCAATGGGTGCGAGAAAGCGATCTGCAACCCCAGCAAAGAGAATGCGCATTAATGAGTGAGATTGCCCAGCTACAGAAAAAAATTAAACAGCTCAATCAAGAGCTACGCACGATAGGTTAAGTGCTGCATGGCAATTGAGTGCCTGTACAACAAGCTAAACGTGCCCGAATAGACAAGGCCGGACGAGATTGCATATCGCCCTGCTGATAACGCTAACGATGTAAAAGATGTGCTAACAACAATAATAACAGCGCCCTTTTTAGTCCGGCCTTGTCGTCCAAATTGATGAACCCAGCGAAGATTGGGAAATAGTATTAACAGCAACAAACGGATAGGGACAATGCAAAAGTTTCGGCAAGACTAGGGAGGGAGTTATCTCCCCCAAGATCAAATATGTGAATTGTGCTCCCCCAAGTCATGAACATATTTCTCTCTCTGGCCTTGTCATTTTATTCACAGGATCAATGATGATCCAGCACTGCAATGAGTGTAGTGCGCCAAGGAAGGCCGTGATTGGTATTACATAGATTGACTGAAGAGTGACCAAAGTTTCGGCAAGGATTGAGGGAGTTATCTTCCCCAAAGATTAAATATGTGAATTGTGCTCCCCCAAGTCATGAACATATTTCTCTCTCAGCTCTTGTCCTTTTATCACACTGTTCGATGATTGCTAGCTTGTTTGTAGCAACAAGGATGGCCCCAGCTTCCATTGGGGATTAAGCCAAGGATTGGCTAACGCCAAAAATTAAATAACAATAATAAAATCAACAATAAAAATAATAATTTCACTTAATTTTTAGCATAAAAAAGACGCTACTTTGAGCGTCTTTTTTATGGGTGAAAAACAACGACTGACGATTAATAGTCTTCTTCGTTTGCCTCTTGGATCCGCTGCTTACGCTCTTGTGCCTCTTCAAAGGCTGCTTGGATTTCTTCCAAGACCGCACTAACATCGGCTTCAACCAGCACTTCGGTAAACTCACCCGTTAATGGCGTTTCAGGTTTCAATTCACCGGCTTCAAACAGGGCCCAAATTTCTTTGGCGTATTGTGTTTTTAACAGCTCAGGAGCATACAAACCATAGTATTGAGTCATGTTATTCACATCACGCGCTAACATCCATTTAGCATGGTTATTTGCAGCGGCATCGACGGCCTGAGGTAAGTCGATAATCACTGGCCCTTCACTGTCAACTAACACGTTAAACTCAGACAAGTCACCGTGCACTAACCCCGCACAGAGCATACGTTTGACATAGGTCATCACCAACGCATGATCCTTCAAGGCTTTTTCTGCCGACATACTAACATCGTTTAATCTCGGCGCGACATTGCCCTCGGCATCCGTCACTAACTCCATCAGCAACACGCCATCGAAACAACCATAAGGCTTTGGCACACGCACACCCGCATTCGCTAAACGGTAAAGTGCTTCAACTTCAGCATTTTGCCAAGCTTCTTCCTGCTGATCACGGCCAAATTTAGACCCTTTTTCCATCGCGCGCGCGCGACGACTGTTACGGACTTTTCGGCCTTCTTGATATAACACAGCTTGCTTAAAACTGCGCTTGTCCGCTTCTTTATAGACTTTGGCACAGCGGATATCATCACCACTGCGTACAACGTACACAGTCGCTTCTTTACCGCTCATTAACTGGCTAATGACCTCATCGACCAGTCCTTCATCAACCAGGGGTTGGATTCGTTTCGGAGTTTTCATAGCGCCCTTATACCTTACTTAGGCATGATATGGAATACTGCGGGCAAATCTTCATACAAAAGCGGTCTCCAGCGGAAGTTTGATGAATATAGTTTAGGATTGTTAAACGAATTTTAAGTAAAAACTAATGCACTTGCGTGTTAAACACAATACCAGATTTACTCAGCGCTTTGGCAAAGAAAGAGACTGAAAATACCACTTTAACTAAAAGAATATTCTTTTATGCTCACCCCAATAAAACCAGACTCAAAACAACAAGCCATATTCCACGGCGAATATGCCAATCCAAGCCAGTTGAAATAATACCCAGAGCTAAATTGGTGCAGGAACTTAACTCAAACAAACAAGGCAATCACACTGCCCACAGTCGCCGCCGCTTTCAATATTTGGCCTGCACTGTAATAAGTGTCGTTTGAACTCTTAACGTCATCTACATCATCCGCACTAGGCTCAGGTATTTTACTCGTTGCATTGCCATCAAAACTGACCTCAGCTTTGGGAGCCGCCAGCCCTAATACACCATAGGTAAAGGATTTAAGTCCACTTGGCTCGGCAGTATCAAGGGATTGATGAGACGACTTAACTGCCGGTAATGAAGCAGAATACACAGATGAAATATGTGAAATCATAGCGAGCACCAAAGCAGACATTTAAAGTGTTAACCACAAACTAACACAATATCAGCTGGTTATCATGCATTCATCCGCTAAACTGTGATGGATTCTGCCCAACAAAACGCATCTATGACCGTATAAACGGCGGTATATATAGCTAGATCTCCCCCATAAGAGCCTTTATCCTAAACGCCACAACATATAGAGAACTTATCCATGCACTATCCCAGCATTTTCCTCGCACTTTCAGTCTTATCCCTGACTCAATGCAGCAGCTTATCTATTGAAGAATGCGCCAATAGTGATTGGTTTGCCCTTGGGCTTGCCGATGGCAACCGTGGGACAAGTTCTGGGCAATTAAATCAATATCAAAAAGATTGTCGTGAATTTAATCTCAGTGTCGATACCGCGCAATGGAAACAAGGATACCAGCAAGGGTTAGCCAGTTACTGCGTGCCAGAAAATGGCTACCGCGTAGGCTTAGCGGGAGAAAGTTATTATGGGGTTTGCAGTAATAACCAGTTTGTTGAGCGCTATAACCAAGGCCATCAACAATACCTGACCAACAAACGTTTAACTGAGATTGCCGACCGCTTAAATACCATAGAGAGAGAAATAAGCAGTCTTGATGGCAAGATCAATAATCTCACCGACAAGGCTGACTTATTGAAACAGAAAAACAGCCTACTCAACGAAAAAAACCAACTGTTAGATGAAAGATCTCGCCTACGCAGACCAGATATGCGCTTCGAATTTAGATTTTAAGCCATAAAAAACACTGAACCCAATAAGGACTCAGGGCTTTAGCTTCGCAGCTCGTTATTTTTGCGGTATTCCACTACTTGTAACCTTGAACATTTGACCCAAAGCGACCAATTTAGACTTTCTAAACGCAGGCGAGCGCAGAAAAAACACATAGTAGAGTAGGCTAGCGGACGTCCATGCTATGGCTAAACTCCATAAATCATGACTCAAGAAGTGGGCGCCGCGTAACTCTTGGCCAATGCCAAATACTAGGCCCAAACTCAAACCAAAGATTAATCCAAACTTAGCTAAATGCGGGCGATACTCACGCAGCACGTAATACAAGGCAACCCAAGCAAACCCGCCGCTGGCATGGCCACCAGGGAAACATTGACCAAACTCAGCACTTTTAGGTAAACGAGAAAACAAGGAGGTATGTATCATCTGGCCGCCAAACTCAATCACATCCCACGGGCAGGTCATGTGAGTAACGCTCTTGCCAATTCGGACCAGCAACACACTCGCCAATACGCTACTAAATAGGTAAATCAGGCCCTTGCGGTACGGTTTTACCCTGTCACTTCGAAAACTAAAGGCAATGCCGACTACGACACTCACCGCCAGCAAGATGACAAAGTTACGCCCAGTGACATGCAGTAAATCTTCGGTCAACCAATATCCTCTCAATGGCCAAGAGTCGATACCTCCTTGCCAATGAAATAACAAAGTCGCGACTTTCATATCAGCGTGAGTCCATTCAAGCCCCACTATGATCACTGCAAACACTAAAAGCGGCGTAATTAAATGCCCCTTAGCAAAATCCATAAATGTCATCATAACTTTATCTTTCAGATAGTTATTCACTAATAAATCCAAAAATCAGAACATTTAGTGTTAGAGTACCGTTGAATTCTTACCTAACACTTAAGAGATTTAACAGCGCAGCATTTAAGATAGAACCGAGATTTTGCAGTAACTAAATTTATCGAAAAGACTCACATCATGAGTAAAAAGACTATAGTTTATGAATAGTATCGCGCCTCTAGGACTGAGCATTCATGCCATACAACCTCGCCATTAACCAGTCTCAAAAAGATCGTTTATTTGCCGACATTGCTATCGACACAGACAAAATCGTTGTTCCCCAAGAAATGGTTGATAACTGGCAACAAACCTTAGATTTACTCTCTGAATTAGTCGACACTCCCGCCGCTTTGATCATGCGTGTCCATCAAACCGATATTGAGGTCTTTACCTCGAGCCGCACCCAAGGTAATCCCTATAAAAAACATGATAAAGACAGTTTAGGCCACGGACTTTACTGCGAAACAGTGATCAAAGAAGGTAAGGAACTCCACATTCCTAATGCCCTAAAGGATAAAAACTGGGACAAAAATCCTGACATTAAACTCGGCATGATCGCATACTGTGGTTTACCTTTACGTTGGCCAGATGGCAGTGCCTTTGGCACTATCTGCATGCTCGATAGCCAAGAGCATAATTACCGCCAATCTTTTCGCAGCTTACTCGCTCGGTTTCAAAATGGTATCGAAGCTAACCTAGTCACCCTTTATCAACAGGCTAAGCTACAACTGTACAATCAGCAGCTAGAGCAAAAAGTACAACAGCGCACCCATGAACTCGCCGAACTTAGCGGCAAGCTCATCAAAGAAATCGAAAACCGCACCTCCACCGAAACCTCACTGGAATACCATAAAAGCTACGATCCACTCACGGGATTACCCAACCGCATCAATTTGATTAATAGTCTGTCGATCATGCTCGAAAAAGTGAATCGCAAAGAAAAGATTTCAGTACTCTATCTTGGGCTGCGTAATTTCAAATCCATCAACGACAGTTATGGTTACCTGATTGGCGATAAAATTCTCACTATTCTCAGCCAACGTTTACAGCACTATACCGATGAAAACACCTTTATCGCCCGCATCGCTGGCGCCGAATTTGTGATTATTCAAGCCCACAAACCTTCGAATAACGAAACCAATAAACTCATCAATAAAGTGCTTAACTGCTGTAATACCCCCTTTGGTGTGGCTGATTTTGTAATCACGATTCCCTCGAGCATGGGCATAGCACAAGCGCCTATGGATGGTATCGATGCCGCCATCCTGCTGCAAAAAGCCGGAGCGGCCATGACGATCAGCAAGGCTGATGGCTCAACTCACAGCTTCTTTAATCAAGATACGCAAGCCGCTTTAAACCTACGCTATCAACTGGAATCCCACTTGGTCGATGCACTGAACAAGAACGAGTTAAGCCTGCATTACCAACCCTTTATTAACTTAAAGACGAAGCAAGTGATTGGTGCCGAAGCCCTGCTGCGCTGGCATAATCCGATCCCATCCTTGGCAATGTCGCCCCAGACAGATTCATCGCCTTAGCTGAACGTAATGGCCAGATTATCGATATTGGCAATTTTGTATTACATACCGCACTGTCTCAGGCGGCAAAATGGTGTCGCGAGGTAGGCCAAGAGTTTAAAATCGCCATCAATATTTCCCCTTTGCAAATTCGCAATCCCCGCTTTAGCGAACACATAGCCGACTTACTCACCCTTTATCAATTGCCCCCCACCGCCTTAGAACTTGAAATTACCGAAGGCATGCTGATGCAGGATGAACACATTGCCCACAATGCCATCCAAAAACTACAAGAACTCGGTATCCGCATCTCCCTAGATGATTTTGGCACAGGCTACTCATCCTTAAGTTATCTACAAAAATACTCTTTCGACACCTTAAAAATCGATCGCTGCTTTATTAGTAAACTCGAAGAAAACGAACAAAATAGAGAGTTAACCAAGGCAATTATTGCCATTGGTAAGAAACTGGACTTGGAAGTGATCGCCGAAGGCGTAGAAACCCTAGAACAAGATGCCTTTATTCGTCACGAGGTATGCGACTTAGGCCAAGGCTACCTCTACGGTAAACCCATTACCGCAACACAGTTTGAGCAGGCATTTATCCATAAAAAAGAGCATTAAGTTCATCCTTAATGCTCTTTTATTTCGCGAATTAAAACCGACTGAATAATGCTGCGTGAATTGTCATTTCCACAGAATGTTATAAATTACATTGGGATAGATATGTGTTGAAGACTAATGTTTGGGACCAGTAATTTTAGTCGTTAGCAGTTTAGCGTCTGCTGATATCCACTCATATAGGTTTACCATGGTATTTGCTCGTCGACTCGCAGCCAGTCCGTCCTTGGATGCTCGACCACCCCGTCCATGGGGCGGACGGTCGTCTCGCTAATCACCATGGCGCACCTTTTTGGCATTAGCGTAATCTGTAGATTTAAAAGCCTTACGCTGCACGCTTTTAGACTTAAACGTGTTAGTTCCAACACTCTAACCTGTAATTTTCGGATTAAAATCTCTATATGTTAATGCCCCTATCAGAGGCAATAAAATAGCTGTCAAACACTGCAAAGAAGTGTAATAAACAGCTATTTTTTCCTTTGAATTTGCCAGAAAATTAATATGCCACTACAAATAACTATTTAATATTACTTTGTTGAAGGATTAGTTAAATCTATCATCCATGATCTTAAATCCTTCCATAAAACGATATCTCTTGGCAGCACTAATTCGTCCTTGATCTTCACATCTACAGCAGATTCCGTTAATGGAACTAATTTTCCATTTTGCCTTACTTCGGATATATAAAAAGTATTATGAGGTAAATCATTAGGCGGGATCAGCCAATAACTTAAGGTCACTTTAGATTCTGAATCGCCGCTAAAGTAGGATGTAGTGAGCCAGTTACTTTTAAGTTTCGGAACTCGTGACAAGCAATCCTCGAATCTAGTTCTTTCATCTCCTTCACGTTTATAAATAACATCGTTAGCAAAACCACCACGTTCTTCAATAAAAAGAAGGTATCGTCGCCCTGGTATAAGTTCTTCTTTAGAGCCCAGGGTCAACTGGTCTGAATTGGGTTTAGACAAACTTTCATTTACCCTAACTTTATTCTTGTATCCGCAAAGCGATTTGTCGCCTAAACTTACTTTCCATTTGGGTGTATGTGTCCACTCAATCATTTCCGATGAAATAACAGTTACGTCAACGATGTTTTCAGCTGACAACACTGCCTGTGCTAAATCTTGACGAATAAAGCGTGCATCAGTGCTTCCTGCATACAGTAAAAAAAGAGCTAGTCCATAAGTAATAATCTGATTATTCATCAAAGCTAACCTTTGTCGCATTGAAACGTTCCAGTAATTGTGAACACTTTCTAACATTACTGAAACTTGGTCAATATGTCTGTAACTGGCAGAGCTAGTTTGATAAAGCGAAGCAAGCTTTGGGGTATCAGGTTGACAGTCAAATACAGGCCATTCCAGTATGAACTAAAGACAAGCATTTTTAGTTAGCACTTGTTATAAATTTTTTTCAGTTTTTCCTTTAGCTCTTTGGCGAGCTGACTATTGTTGAGAACAACAATACTAATAAGTAAATTTGGAATATACAAAAATAGAACTGCTCCAGCAAAAGCATTTTTTGCTTCAGGTGAAACCGCAACAATAGCCAAAGCTACTGTTAAAGCAATGCTGCACGACACCATCCTTGTAGTAAAACCGGCTACTGATTTTATAACTTTTGAACTTAGAGAATGACAATAGATAGCAAAACAAAAAATACCTAATGATATAAGTGCTTTATCATTACTCCCCTGAATAAGGCTATAAAGAATAAGACCGGGCATCAGTACAGGTATAAATATAATTAGAAAGTAATTTCTTTCAAAAGTTCGATTACTCAATGGAAGCCTCAATGACTAATAGCACCCTACGAAGGGGTGAATAATTGTTGGTTAAAAATCTATAGCCAAGCGAGACCGAGCTAACGATGACGAGTCCTGCTTTAGTGGTTTGTTAAGTGATCTGAACGAGTTCCTGCAGACACTTTGTAACATTACTAAAGTTTGGTCAACGACTATACGTTTCATTTAGCCTGTCTAGGTGCTCAAAACACGGAATTGGTTTAGCTAAGCTAACAGTGAAAAGGTTGGCTGAGATTGGCATTGTTGCAACAGTGACCGTTGGCGGCATGGATATCGCCGTCGAGCCTATAGGGATATATTTACGGCGAGTCACTGAGGAAATAATGACAATTCATGCTGCACAACTGAAGACAAAGTAAGATAACTTTGGGGCAATAGCTTTTTAGCTAAACGAACAGCGACAGGGTTAGTTAAGATTAGCACTATTGCAACAGTGACCTTCTAAAACATGGATGACTAAAGCAGCGACCATCACCATAGGGTCGCGGCTTTAAATCTCACTAATAGGGATATGGAAACGAGACTAGTCTGCTTTAATGACAGCTTGTGTCAGTATTTCTTGGTCATTCTTAAACACCACTAGCTCGCCTAGAGGACTATCGCTGCCGCCTAAGACGGTGACATAACAATAATACTGGTATGGGCCGCTGCGAAATTGGTATGAATGATTCCCCCCACTGCCATCAAATACGAGTTTGCCTTTATTCAGCACTAAATCTGGCTTGTCGCTCAATGACTTACCCTTTGCCCATGCGGCATAGCGGTATTGGCTGTTCCCCATATCATCGACACGAATGGTAAACTTGGCGGTCTCCCAAGATAACGCTGGGCTGACAAATTCACTCACACTCGGATGTAATGCCGTTTGTTGCTTAGCAATAAGCTCTGCTTTCAGTTTTGCCTCTACCGGTGTTTGATAGTTAATGGCGATGATCTTGCCATCAAAATCCAGCCACACAACGCCGCTACCGAGCATAATGCCGCGCCAGCCCATCGTCTGCCAATCGGCTTCAATCTTAGAATGGGCGATCTGCTCAAGCAGCTTAGGATCAAAAACCTGATCGAAACGTGCGATCATTTCCTGGGTATTTTGAATCGCGGGGATCGGATATTCACGTTTAAGCGGGTAAGCCACACGCTTAGCAATCGCCTCAAGATCATTGGCCTTGGCGGCGTCGATAAGTCCCTGCACCAGAGGAATATATTCCTCTGGCATGGCTTCATCAGCGGCGTTTGCATTGATGCTTAAACCCATAACGCTGAATATTAACGCCGCAGAAAACGCGATATTCATCAGTGTAACTTGGCTGAAAACAGCTAATTTGCTTCCCTTGAGTCGTGAGGCGAATGGCATCTTTATCCCTTACTCCAAATGTCTCTGCTGAGACTAAAAGCCAAGAATACCATAAGTGCCTCAGACTAAAACCTAAGGTGATTTACACTGCGCCTGACTAAGCGGTTAATAATAGGTTTGAGTAAATCGCCAAGGCTACCGACATAAAGATAACACCAATAACCGCATCGATAACCGGTGTTAGTCGCTGCAATTTAAGTTGCACCTGCGCCTTTGACAACATTACCGCTAAAAAACCAAACCATGCCAATGACAAAGACAACAACAAAATAGCGGAAGCGATTTTAGTACTCGTTGTAACACTTGGGGTAATCAAGGCCGAAAACAAGGTTAAGAAAAACACTAATGCTTTCGGATTCAATAGATTGGTATAAAGCCCAGTCAAAAAACCTTGCCTGCGCGACATAGCGCCACCTAAGCCACCAGCAACAGACGCCACGCCTTCAACGTCACCAGCGCTAATAACAGCATCATCATTTGTTCCTGCATGGACTCTGGCACTCATTTTACGTTTAGCGAGTATCGCAAGACCGGCACGCAGGGCACCAAACCCCATCCAAGCGAGGTAAGAAGCGCCCACAATTTGCACTAAGAGATACAGAGTGTGCGAACTCTTAATGAGTAGACTCACACCGGTCAGACTCAAAATCGTATGAGCTAAAATGGCTATTGAAATCCCCACAGCGGCGGAAACCGCAGTGCTTCTGGACTGCTGAGTCGCAATCTTCACCATAATGGCAAAATCGGGTCCGGGACTGATTAAAGCAACGGCATGGATTACAGCCAAGGTGAGTAATAAAGATAAATCCATAGATATGCGGCTCCGCAAAAAAGGCTAATAACGATAACTGAGGCAGCCAGTATGGCAATTTGTCGCAGCGCTGAATTGTAATAAATTGCACTATTCAGTGTTTTTTAAAAACCAGCGGCGTCGAAAGACGGGCGGAAATTAGAGCATACGCCGCTGAAATTGCACTGGCGATAATAGGAATGCCTGCTTAAAAGCTTTGTTTAAATGACTTTGATCGAAAAATCCGAACTGCTGCGCCACATCCGCCACTAAAGCGCCATGACTTAAGGATTTTTTCGCCAACTCTAAGCGCACCCGTTTAAGGTACGCATGGGGAGTCATCCCTGTTGCCTGTTTAAATTGCCGTAAAAACTGAAATTTACTTAAATTCACTTCATTGGCTAAGGTTTCAAGTTGAGTATTATGCCAAGGCTCATCGTGAATTCGCTGTTTCACTAAGCTCACCTGCAACTTAGATAACCCCTGCGGTTGATTCGGTTTAGATAGGCAAGATGAAATACCGCTTGGGTAACGCTCCAGCAGCAGATGAATAAAATTCAGTAAGTGGGACTCACCCGCAAGCGCACCACATTGGCCTTGAATTAATAGCTCGTGTAGCTGAATAAAATATTGATAAAGCGTCGGGTCATCCACCATAGGCGCGCTGAAAAAGTGCTCCTTCAAACCCAGTTCTAGGCTGACTTCATTCATGTATTCCACGGGAATCGACATCACTTTCACCCGATAACCGTCGGCATCGCGGCTTTGACCATCATGGGTTTCGTCGGGATTTAAGGTCGATAGGCTGTGCTGACCAAGCTGATAACTGCTGCCCTTATTCACAAACTGCTGCGCACCTTGGGTGACCACACCTAAGTGGTAATCCAGATGCACATGTTTATCAAAGCTGAAATGCGTGAATTCCGCCTGACTCAGTTCTATGCCTGATAAGCTAGGATGACGCCAATAATTAATGTTTTCAATGGGTGTTGCAGTACTCATAACTCGCGGCGATTACCTATAGCATCAGCTGTAAAACAGGGGGAAACTCAGATCGACTCGTCATCATTCTAGCCTCCATTGTCAGCGCGGGAATAGTAAATTATTGCAGCCACATAGTTTGAAGCGATTTGGGCTTAGATTAGCGCTTAAATTAGCGCTTAAATGAGTGCAGCAGAAAAAAGCGCCCAACTATCTGGACGCTTAATGAGATACATTTTTGCTCGGCGACATACGTAATAACCTTCGATATCGCCTTAACAGATGAATATCACTAAAAATGATAACTCACGCTGACTCTTACCATTCGTGGCTCAACAGGATGATAATGCTGATCTTCAACGCCTTCGCCTGCTTCGCCGGGCAAACGAGAAGCATAAAAATAATCTATGTCGTGATCTTTACTATCAAACACGTTTAGCAGCTCAAGCTTAGTGTCGAAGCGGCGGAACTCGTATCCTAACGCGAGGTTAACTAATGTGGTCGCATCAGCCTTGTGGTCATTAAAGCTGTCGAGCACCCGCTCGCCAAGGTGCCGCACGCGTACACTGGAATACAGGCCATCGCCGTCGGGTCGATAGGTGATGCCCGCACTGGCAACAAAGGGGACCGCGCCATCGATATACTTGCCCTCTTCAAATTCATTTTCAGTAAATCTAGCGTTAGTCCACGCTAATTCCATATCGATACTGATTGCCTCATTCAGCCAATAATAAGCTGTTAATTCAGCACCATAACGTTCAGATGCACGACTCGCCTCAGTGTTACCCGCATCGCCCACAAATACTAATTCTGAATCTAGTTGCAGATACCAGATCGCAGCAGAGAAATTAATAAAGTCCCTGTCATAGTATTTCACCCCAAATTCGCCGCCATTTGAGCGCACGAGCAGATCGACTTTTTCGACCTCATCGCCACTCACGGGGTCAACCTTGATCGTTGCACCGCGGGCATCGTTCGAATGTAGCCCTTGGCCTGCATTAACATATAACTCAAGATTATCGCTCCACAAATAAGAAGCACCGGCTTTGAGGCTGAACATACCATCGGACGCATCGCCACTGTTAAGCGGATTATCACTGTCGACCTGCACATCAAAATAATCGTAACGCAGCCCAAGATTAAAACGCCATTGCTCAGCAGGCAGCCACTCAACTTTGCCAAAGATGCCACTCGACAACTCTTGCACTTCATCAAGCCTTACCGTATTCAGCCGTTGTCGCGCCTGAGTGTTATACAAACCCACTGCGCCAATATCGTCATAACGCACATCGCCGCCCACACTGTAATTCAGTTGAGTGCCACCAAGTGAAGTCTGCCAATCACGCTTGAGATCGCCGCCCCAAATCGTGCGTTCATCGACTTGTTCAAACTCATCACCATTGATGGGATCGTTTAAGAAATAGGTAAAATTAGAGAATAAATTCATAGTCGAGCGAATGGCGTAGACATTTCCCTGCCAATCACCCGCATCGTAATTAGCTGAAACGCTATAACGGTTAGATTCACCACCGACGTCTTTATCTAAAGATCCATAAAAATCAATCAATCCAGAATCCACCGCACGGGCGGGGATCTGATCCGCCGAATTCCAGCTGTTGTCGTAGGCCATCATAGTGACGCTCAAGTCACCCTCGCCGAGCCGAGTTAAATAACGCCCGACGACACTGATCTTACTCACATCCTCATCAATATCCGTCCATGGGCCATCATAGGTTTGCGCCTCACCACCCCAAATAAAACGACCTATGTCAGTGTTTAGCTCCTGAGTCGCCACGAGTCGCTGGTAACCATATTCACCCAACGTCACCCCAACTTGGTTATGAGGGAGTTGATCAGCCAGCAGTAATTGCGCAGCACCTGCGCCAGAAAAATCGGCCACCTCAGGATAATAAGCGCCTTTGGCATAACGGATCTCGCCTATAAGTTCAGGGATCAAAAAGTTAAGATCCGTATAACCCTGACCATGCCCATGGGTTCGCATATTCACAGGCATACCATCGACTCGAGTATTAAAGTCTGTGCCATGATCCAAATTAAAGCCGCGTAAGAAATACTGATTCGCTTTACCCGAACCACTGTGCTGAGTGACTATCATCCCAGGAACAAATTCGAGGATTTCGCCGGTTCGTAATAGGGGGCGACTCTCGATTTCTGCCACGCCGACTATTCCCTCAGATGCCGAGGTACTATGGCCTAAGGTATTAATTTGCCTACCGCGCACCTCTAGGCGTTCGATATTGTCCGTTGTCGCCTCTGCCACTACGGCACTCGATAAACAACAAAGAGGTAATAACCACGTTATTGATAACCAAAGCTTTGATAACCGCATTCCTGATAATCCCAGTCCCGATTTCATCCTTTCTTTCCTACTACAGGTGATAGACGGCAGGGATTTAACGCCTTATTTACAAGCAAAAAACCGATCAAGCTCAAACTCTGATGAATAAAAAACCAGCAAAATACAGGCAAATATCATTTCTATGTGCCGTATCGCACATTTTTAAACCCAAAAGGACAAAATGTCCGCCAGTAGATCACATTTCAACCGTGTGTTAGTGCGAAATCATGGAAATGAAATAATCTTGCTTGAATAAAAATGAACCCATTTATCAGGCTAGCTATACTCTAAATAACTCAACACTTTTAGAGACACGCTATGCAACGATGGAGCAATATGCACATTTGGAGTGTGTGGGTAGGCCTTTTCTTTTGTGTCTCGGTTCATGCAACCAGCAAATCAACAGCAGAAACCACAGCGATGATTGCTGATAAACCTATCATTACGATGGCGTTTTATGAGGACCCCAAACATAACTTCTACTTTAAATGGGCTGAACTGATTTACGCCCAAGCCTTTGAACGCTTAGGATATGACTTCTCCTATCAAGTGGTTCCCGCAGCCCGCGCCAGTATGATGGCGGACTCAGGTAAAGTGGATGGTGAGCCGGGGCGTGTATCTCATTATGGCGAAAAGTTTACCAACCTCATTCGAATTGAAGAACCGGTTATCGATACCCATTTAATTGCCTTCGCGCACAATCCCGAAATCAAAATACCTGACTGGCAAGCGCTGCAAAAGAGTCGATACAAGATCGAATACTATCGAGGCGTGTTCCTCGCAGAACAAAAGCTAAAGGGACTCATTCCTAAGGAGCGTCTGACTGAATCTTCGTCCCCCGCGAGCTCCTTTCGTAAAATGCTCCGCGACCGAATCGATATCTATATTGATACGGAGGCAAGCTCATTGGATCTATTACAAACGCCTGAGTTTCAAGGCAGCAAAATAATCGCGATTGCCACCCTAGAAGAACTCACCAGCTATGGTTACTTAAATAAACGTCACGCGGCACTCGCCGTTAATCTTGCTCGTGAGCTAAAACAGATGAAGCAAGAAGGCATATTTGACACCTACAAACAACAGGCCCAAAAATCGCTTAATAATGAAATGAATAATGGCGATACCCCAGAATAAATCTGCATCGACGGTAAAAGTCGTGGCTTACTTTTCTCCACAGAAGATGGCACTAATGTAAAAAGCCTGTTCAATCATACTGAACAGGCCATGTATTCGATGAAAAAGTGAATAAAACTCACCTACAAAACCTAGGTTAAACCTTACTTATTTGCTTGCGAGTTTACGCCAACGCAACCCATCGCGAATCACCTCATAGCCAGGGAACATAGCGGCAATCACTAGAGTATAACTTAGCCAATGTTCTAACTGTAATAACGTAAACTCCCCATTTAATTCAGCTCCTTGGTTTTGTAATAGTGGCGAACTAAAGGCCAGAAAGACTAAGAACGAGGCATAAGCAAGATTGATCCCCATATTCGCCAGTAACAATTCAGTAGTCCACACTCGGCGGCGTAGTTGCCAGAGACTATTCCCCATAGACAGCAAAATAATAGGGCTAAACCATTGCAACAATTGCTGAGCACTGGCGCTGAAAATCACAGTCCGCGCGGCTAATTGCTCGCTACTCATCCACACAGAACACCAGATCACAAGTAAGAGAAAAAGATATGTCGCCAGATCGGTAAACACATCGCTTAAACTAATATGCTGCCAACCGGGCCCAACCTTAGGCAAATTCTGCGGCTGCCATTTTTGGCAATTACTGCCAGATAGGGGTTTCCCCTGAGCCGAGAAACTCCAAAAGGCCAACAGGATAGCGGTAAAGGCAAGACAGGCATCGCCAATAAAACCTTTGGCAATATGGTGGATAAATCCTAATAGATCCCCCTCTGCAGAGTCCAACCATTGAGTCGTGCCGCCCACAACCTGCAGCACAAACAAGACCCCAAGCACAGTGAAAAGTGTATGTTTAAAAAGCGGAATATCCTCAGAGGCAATAATAGGCACTGCCGGAACAAATTGCTGCGCGACCTTACAGGGATGACCCATTTGCTTTAATACCGCGACAATTTGCGCTTCAGTCAATTCGCCTTGTTCAGATAGGGCATCCAATTGGTCGCAGATATTAGCTTTTAATTCACGACCAATTTCCTGACGTTTATTCTCGGGCAATTCTCGCTGCACCGCGGCGATATAGCGATCGACTAATTCCATATCAAATCTCCTCTGCACTCTCGTCTGAGCTTTTCATATCAGAGCCATTAGTGTCAGCGCTTTGCTCCAGTAAAAAAGCCAAGGCGCCATTAAGTTGCTGCCATTCATCGGTAAGTTGACTGAGCAACTCAGCCCCCAATGACGACAATTGGTAATAACGACGCTCACGCCCTTCGGCCTGTCGCCACTCACTATCCAACAATCCTTGATCGGCTAGGCGGCGCACTAAGGGATACAGAGTCCCTTCGTCAATATCGATACCGCCTTCCTGCAACTGTTTGCGGAGCGAATAACCGTAGTGGGCTTGTTTTAATAATCCCAGTACCGCCAACACTAATACCCCACGGCGCAACTCGAGTCGCATTTTGACTAGCTGTGAACTTGTCATTGTCGAATTCCTATCCTTAACACTGTGTCACACACACTGTGCGCCACACAGCAAATACTATGTAGCACACAGTAAGATTGCAAGTTTTTACGCACATTTTTTGATCACTTTGTTTGTTACTAATGCAATCTATTGTTTGTATTTAATTTACAAAAATGCCAACCGTTTCTGCTAAGTGCTCACATTTCCCCACCGCCATACACTCAATGCGAATGAGTCACACATAAGCAAATTCAAGATAAAAAATTGCAAAACTTCCTATGCTTGAGTAACTTAGCTGCCAACATTGAATCGCTGACTCGTCAACCTAAGTACGGTTTGCTCCTTAAAAGAGATAAATAGGCACGACTCAAGTAAGTATTGATATTCAATAACTAAAAATATTAAGCCGTTAAATTAAGGACATAGAAAATGCTCATGGATAGAGGCGTACTGGTACGCTGGAACGATGAAAAGGGATTTGGCTTTATTCAGCCTGAAAAAAACGCAGCCCAAGATGTGTTTATTCACATTTCAGTGCTGAAAAAGATGGCGAGAAAACCCATAGTGGGCGACAGCATTCTGTTTCAAACGGAAGTGCAAAATGACGGCAAAAGAAAAGCGGTTATCGCCTCGATTGAAGGCGTCGCAGTCGTTGCAGCGAGTGCAACAACACGCTCCCACTCTCATATCCAATCACGCAATGAAAACTTCAACTTCAATAACAAAGACAAAGCGCATCGCCATAACTCACGAAAATCGTCCTTTAATACGATAATCCCGCTGCTAATAATCGTGGCCATCGTTATCTTTGGCTTTAAACAATACCAAGAATTCAATGAAGATCCTGCAATCGATGAAGCCCCAGTCCTCACGAATGATGACATTCAGCCAATGCCCATGTATGAAACTAAAGCGCGAACACAAGCAACGGCAACACCAAGTTTCCAATGTGAAGCGGGTAAAACCCATTGCAGCCACATGAGCTCCTGTGCTGAGGCGACTTTCTACATCCAAAATTGCCCCAATACTCAAATGGATGGTAACGGTGATGGCATTCCCTGCGAGCGCCAGTGGTGCAGTTAGCGATGCGACATATGATGAGCAGGTAGCTAGTAGCTAGTAGCTAGTAGCTAGTAGCTAGTAGCTAGTAGCTAGTAGCTAGTAGCTAGTAGTGAAATGATAAATAATCTAAAACAATGGCGAGATAGCCTGACAGGCATACAGCAAATCGGAGTGATTGCTGCCAGTATCGGGCTTCTCATGCTTGGCTTATTCTACCTTGGTCAATTTATCGGTAGTAGCGTGGTAAAAATGGCTGGCTTTAACCCTAGAAATACGCAAACTAGCCCATGAATTCATACCTATCACAACTTCCAAATGGTAACGCATGCACACTGATATCATCGAAATGGATTCACCTGAGATGCTGGAGTCCTTGTTAACCGAGCATGCTGCGGTGCTGTTGTTATTTGGCGCGCTGGACTGCGGTGTGTGCCAAACGCTCAAACCGAGAATTGCTGAGATGTTGGCGCAAGAGTTCCCGCAGATACGGATGGCCTATATTGATTGCCAAGCCCAAGGTGAGATAGCGGCGAGCCGCAATGTATTTGCCTTACCTGTAGTGGAATGTGTGTTTTATGGCAAAACCTTTGGACGGTTTTCCAAGGTATTTTCGTTAGCGGATATTCGAGGGGCGCTTGCCCGCCCCTATGGTTTAACTGTGGCGGAATAATCCAAATTAGACAGTGAGATTATTTGTTTACCAAGGGTCTAAACCCAGCGTAATGCACTGACTGATCAAGCTTAACCTGTGCTGCGGGCATGCCCATAAGACGTGTTGATCTAGGTGCTGCTTTAGCTTTACCACTGCAACCGCAGCCGTCACCTGTAGAGTGGCAACATCCGCCCTTGGCTGCATGTTTGAGTGAAGCGCGGCCTTGGGATGCATCCGTCAATCTAAGATTAAGATCAGCCGTTTGTGCAAGTAAAGTCACCACTGTTTGACTCGCACTGCCTTTGCTCACACTAATCCCCGCATCTAGCAACTTTCCTAACATGCGCTCACCGATATTCTGCACAAGTACAATGTCGGTACCTTGTTGAATAATCAGCTCTAATAAGGCTTTTTTAGCACTACAGTCACCCTCAATTGCCGGGTTATCGACCAGCTTAATCAGCTGAAACTGTTCATTATAAAAGCCAATTTGTAGGGCTTTAGTAAAGTGACTGGCGAGGCGTTCGCGGCTCATAGGCATGGCAATAATCATGATAAATCCTTGTCTGTTTGGGTTGGCAACCTCAAGGCTTGACCTTGAGTGATAGCCGTCGCCACCTTTTTACGGGCATTGGCGAGAAGGTATCCAAAGGTTTGCCGAGAGATCCCCATCAAGGCAGCGGCATCGATCTGGCTTAATCTTTTAACGTCACCCAGTTCGAGGGCCTCAAACTCATCGGCCTCTAATTGAATATGAGTTAATTTAACCGCAGGGATCCCATTAGGCTTAAATAGGCTACAGGGCACACAGCTCGATAATTGACGGCATTTTTTGGGTCTTGGCATATATGTGTTTATCTTTATGTCGTCTTAAATGTCTTGAAATCGTGTTTTAGGTCTTAGTGCACATCTTGTTTACAGCGCACGACACTAAGGCTCATCTAGGGCTCATCTAGCTAAGGGAGTCCATAGCTCTGGATTCTCAAGCGTGATAACTGACTTGATGAATAAGTTCAGTGGATGAACCATAAAACTGTTACGAGTTTTTGGCCTAGGCCAGAAACTATTATTCGCGCCAACGACATTCAAAACTGTAAGACGGCTCACAGTTACCTATATCAAGCATGACTAATTAACAGAACTGCTGTCTGACGAATGGGGGATAAAACACTAGGGCGATACCCTCATTATCGATATGTGGTGTATCTCAGTTTTCACTGGAATACGAAAATCTTTCGCGCCACAGATATATTGCCATTGAGCGTGACTAACACACTCAATGGCTAGCGCCCTGTAAAGTCAATTTTAACCTGTGTTGGAGTGCCGAGGGATAATGACAAACTCTGCAAACAAATAAGCAGCCGTTAAGCTGTTACGATAGGTGGCATTTACTGATTTAAACGGGTTAAATCCTCAGACTCACAGTAGTTCACCTGTACCGAATAGCCGTCATCTTGCTTGATAAAATCGACAAAGTTTTTAATCGCAGGTAAGGCATCTTCCCTATGGTGAGACACGTACAGCAATTGGCTCAGATGATGCTCGGCTATCATCTCCAGCGCCCGCATCACTAAGGTGCGATTGATAAAATCTAAGCCCTGATACGGCTCATCTAAAATCAGTAACAGTGGCTGTTTAATCAAGGCGCGACCTATCAGCAGTAACCGCTGCTGACCATAATCGAGCTTCTTAAAGCTTGTGCTCGCCAGCCCTGTCATGTGCAGAATCGCCAACCATTCCTTCGCCAAATCTAGCTGAGGTTTAGTGGGTTTATGGTACAGGCCAATAGAGTCAAAAAAGCCCGAAAGCAGCACATCTAATGCCGAGAAACTGACGCGATATTGCAAGTGTAGCGCCGACGATACTATGCCAATCCGTTGTTTAATCTGCCAAATACTCTCGCCGCTTCCGCGAGGTCGGCCAAAGAGCGTGATGTCATTGCTATAGCATTGGGGATGGTCGCCTAAAATCAGTCCCAGCAAAGTGCTTTTACCGCAGCCATTTGGGCCACGAACTTGCCAATGTTGCCCCGCCTCGATGCGCCAATTCACGCCGCTGAAAATCAGCCCACTGACATATTCCACTTTGCCATTTTTAATCTCGACCAGAGGATCAAACGCCTCGGCGTTGTGCCTTTGCCGCTCCATCAAGGCCAAGAGTTCATCGCTACGCTGTGCCGATAACGCATTCAGCTGCGCCATCACGGGATGATTATGCCATTGCTCAATCGACATCGACGGGCTGAGTTTGTGCACACTCTGCCCCGATTTCAGCATCTCGCCATTAAACAGCGCTACATGGCTGATGCACGGCGGCAATTCTTCTTGGCGTGAGGTGATGATCAGCAACTGAGTATGCTCAGCCACTTCACTCAGCAGCTCAGATAAACTCGCCTGATGTTCAACATCGAGGCCAGCATAAGGGTCATCTAAAATCAGCAATTGCGGTAACATTGCCAGTGCACGTGCCAGCATGACTCTGCGCGTTTCGCCCGTGGATAATTGCCGAAAACCGCGCCGACGCAGAGGCTCAAGCCCAACCTTTTGTAATAATGCTGGGAGTTGCTTGGTATCTTGGCAGCATTCCAATACTAAGGATTCGACACTCGAACCGTAATCCAACTCGTCTTTTTCTAACTCGCGCTCCAGCAATGCTTGCTGCAACCCAAGTGACACCCAGCCGATACGTTGCGGCAAGCCAGAAATCGTCCCTTCATCGGGCAGAATATCACCCGTTAATATTCGCCCGAGCAAGGAACCACAATAGCTATCGGTCGAGAAAATCGCCCAGTGTTCTGCAGGGTGCAGTTGCCACTCATCGACGATTAACACCTCATTATCACGCCCGTATCGTAACTGTTTAACCACAATACTTTTGTCTTGGTTCGCGACAACATCAAGCATAACCACAGTTCCTTTCTATTTTTAAGGGATGATAAAAGCCAGCGATTACCCAATCGCATTGCGCCATGATATCTAAGGCAATCATATCTAGAGCCACAATATCTTAGAGTCATGATATCTAGAGCCATAATATCCAATGCAATAGCTCACGATGCACGACAGTCGCTCAGGTTTTTATCGGCAGATTTTGGGGAATACGACACCAGAGTAAAGCTTATTGGGAATAAAATCTAATGCGCTTAATGGCATAGGCAAAGCGTGGCAACATCCAACAGGTACGCATGTGTGAGGCAACCACTCTGGCAGAACTGTGATAAAATCGGCACCTGTTTAACTTTCATATCAACAAGGTAATGCAATGAATCCCATTATTGCCATCTTAAAAGAACACAACGTCAGTGACGCTAAAATCCAAGAACTGTTTCAAACATTAACCGAAAATCCATTAATGGCGATGGGTACGCTCGGTCAATTAGGCATCCCAGCCGAAAAACTACAACAACTGCTGGGCCTAGTGATGCAAAAACCGGCCTTGATCAAAGAAGCCGTGCTTGAACTCGGTTTGGATTTCTCAAAAGTAGAAGCCGCAAAAGCCCAACTGCAAAAATAAGCGCAGACTGTTCAAGTTTGTAGCCATCATGCGCTAGGGGAATACGCGTAATTCAGCTCCCCTAGCGAATGTTAAAACCACTAAACCGCAAAGTAACTAAATCTGACAGCAACTAAACCTCAAAGCCATTGACGCTCAAAATGATAGTACCAAGTGAGCTAACTGTTTTGCGCCTGCCACTCCTCAATCGCCTCTTTCGCCGCTCGAAAAGCCTCAATCCCTGCAGGCATACCGCAGTAAACGGTGCAATGCAGTAAGACTTCTTGGATCTCTTCAACCGAGCAGCCATTGTTTAGCGCGCCCCGCACATGGCCCTTTAACTCAGTCGGCGCCTTTAATGCCGCCAGCGTCGCTATGGTAATCAAACTGCGCGTTTGCCTTGAGATGGCATCACGCACCCAAACCTCACCCCAGCAATTGGCCGTAACTAAATCTTGCAGCGGTTGCGTAAAATCCGTCGCACTATTGAGCGCCTTATCCACATAGCTATCGCCCATCACAGCACGACGCACCTCAAGCCCCTTCTCGTATTGCTCATCGTTCATCGATGCATCCTTTTTTCTTATGTGATTAAGCTATGTGATTAAGCTCTGCGATTAGACTTATTGAACCGCCGCCAACCAATCTGCCCTATATCCTTACCACCTATAACTGATAACCAACGTTAGATTGAGCGCACCCAAGCAACGAACTCTTCGGCGAGTCTGGGAGGGTTACAGGCCTCTGTCTGATCTGCGATCTCGTTATAGTACTCGAGCTCGTGAACTATGATGGGTACCGAACGACCGAAAACGCGACTAACGGTTAAGTTGGAATGGAGTGTAGAAGCGACAACACATACTGCAGCTACAAATTGCTCGGTTATCTCCTGACCAAGCTCAAGGCAGCGCTCAAAATCGACATCTTCCTCCGCATCACTGTACCCGAGACCGAGATCGGCCACCCAGCGAGCTAAGATATCCGCAGTCTGAGAGTCAGAATCCCCAAAGACGAGGAGTTCGTTTTGAAGCCAGAAGGCATAGTTCCATTTTGCTTCGTCAGAGCTAGAAGCCTTTGGAATCGAGGCATGCCACTCGTCGACTGTGTTATAGCCGACTGTCAGCGTAGGCAGACGGGGATCGTCATATTCGTTGTTGATATAGAAAGACAATGCATAGATCTGCTCCGCCTCAGCGGTTGGTATACTCGCGAGCGCTTCGGTAATAGCACTCTGAAGCGCGGTAATCATTGGGATATTCATACTGGGTTTCCTGCTCGTTTAATGCCGCATTTAGCGAATAAAAATAGTGCATTGTAATTGAGAATAAGAGCTTAACCCACTATTTTTGTTCAGCTTAAATGTCTGCCAATATATTAGTATTCAACCAATTTTCCAGTTATCTGTATGCCTTTTTACAAGCATATACTCTGCAAATTTAACAATGGATGGCTCGTTAGATTCTTTTACTGCTCGTTTGCTGCTTAACAGCGGAAGCTGATGATTAAGCACTGTCATTCCAGTGACGCGCCACCCCTTTTATTTCACAAGAAGTATCCATGAGGGGTCGACGACGGCATCTGCTGCATTCGGAAGTGCAAATGCGGCGATCACATGGTCAATGATGTTCCAGACATCATAGTGACATTTCCCATATCCCTATGGGTCAGATATGAAAGAGCGGCCATGCCGTCAACGGTCACATACATGCCAATGCTTAATCCAACCAACTATCCAGTTATCTGCATGCCTTTTTACAAGCATACACTCTGCAAATTTAACAATGGATGGCTCGTTAAATTCAGGCTTTATGTTAATGCTATTAAAAGCCAAGTCCCATCAATCAATATGAATTGTAATCAGCGTTAAAAAAGCCAATAAATAAAGCAGAAGGATAGCCACAACGTCAAACACGTTACAAAATGTGGCTGTGCCCGCATTAGGTAATGCGACTATCATTCGTTGTGGCCGCCGAAATGGATATCAGCCCCATCGTACTGGCAAAGCTGGTGCCGCTGGATTATGTGATGAAGGATATGAATGAGGTAGTTAAGGGGAATATTTTATCAAACAAAACTTTGATCATTCAAACAAGGAGTTAACAGAGTAACATATTGATTTTAGGAGTCGATGACAGTAATGTGCTGAAATAAAAGTTGCTGGAGATAAAAAGTGAAAAAAACATCTAACAGTGAAGTAGAAGAAAATTACAGCTTTAAAAAACTTATTTATATACAGTTTGTTGAAAAAAGTGGCATTCATTTTTTTTACATAGTGCTAATTCTAGTTGGCTTGATAGTATATTTATCTAGTGCAAATTTTGCTGAAAACGTACAGATAGTTGCTTATGTATCATTTGCGGCGACAATTTCTTCATTAATTTTGGCGGTCTTTGCCATTTTCTATGCTGTTCATTCAAATAGTGATTTAGCAAAGTCTTTTAACGATATCAAGGGAACTGCAACAACAATTAACTTATCAGCAAAGGATGTTTAATCCGCAAGTAATGCACTTTTAATAATAACTAAAGAGTTAAGTTCAAAAATTAATGATTTCTCTGATGACGTAAAAATCATTCCTCACTCAGTTAATCAGGGTTTCGATAAAATTGGTACTATTTTGAATTCTCAAAGACACTTTTCTGATAAAAACAATGAAAACGTTGCTTTGGATGAACTCAATGAAGTTGATTTAAAAGAAGTTATTGTAAAAGGGGCAATATTGCCATGTAACGTTACTTTATTAGTAATGTATTTAAGCTTCAAGGCTGGGGTGATTTTAAACCAAGAGAATTTAAAATCCCTGAGACTTGCTATATCGTTAGATTTCGCTTATATGGCATATTGTGCTCTTAAGCACTTTGGCTTTTTCGAGGTAGAAAACTTAACAAGAAAAGAGATAAAGGTAGAAGCTTTCGATGAAGATTATTTCAACTTAATACTAAAGCAAGTGATCTCCGAGATAAAAGAATTTACTGATAAAGATGATACTCACATTATTAAAGAACGTTTACTTTTTAGTTTTTCATACTTTAATGTTGATATACCAGATGAATTGAAATCTTTATAATAAGTACCCGTTAACGGGTACGCTTTTCTCCCGCCTAAAATCCCCGTATACCTATAAACCGCAAGCCCGCAAACGCTGTGAAGCGTGGGCACTTTAACCCGCCGTGAGGCGCTCAATTCTGCCGTGAGGCAATGCATCCCAAGGGGAATAACATGCTTAAAAAATACCTGCGACAAAGATGGGGCAGGCATAACTCTTTTGGATCTAACAACAGACACCGAGACTACAGAAGTTCACCCTCCCCTGCGAAGTTGCCGCGGGGCGTTGAAGACTCTTTATTGAAAGAATGGCGTGTGACGCAGACAGGACGTCTGCGTAGCTTTCGGGGTACAGGATGTACCATCGGAAGCGTTAGCGATTTTCGAATAAGCACGAAGCTACTAACCAATGCATGTAACTTCGCTAGGGACGCCGGGGGATTTCCAAAAGGGGAACAGGCGCTTTTCCCCTTTTGGTCGACTCTTAATTAAAAATCAGGGGGTGAAGCCCCACGACTTTGATTTTGCTTTTAAAAGCAATCAAGAATTATGGGATATGCCCAACTCTATAGATTAACAAATAAAGCGAAGGTGACAGGAGTACCCCCTTCCCTGCGAAATTAACGCTGGCTGATAAGATGTAGCTAGCACTACACTTCCACATCCCTGATCTCGGCGGCAAAACTAAGGTAACGGTCATATCTCGCCAGCAACTGCGCTTTGTAATGAGCCACAAATACTGTTTCACTCTCATCGAGGGCCGGGAGCATTGAAATCACACCATCTATTGCCTGTGGTATTCTTCGCACTATTGTCGTTAAGTTACTGATTAATAAATTCCTTGGTAAATCTAAGCCATCAATAAATGCAGCCAATTGATACGCGTAAATGCTGTTTGGATCAAATTCATCATCAATTGCCATCGCAAGCTGTTGTTCAAAATCTTCATACATAGCCACGCTGACCAAATCGTACCAAGGAGTTGGCTCCATTCCGCTTGGCGTCATAAAAAATGAGTAGTTTTTACCGTGTGCATCGGCATTACCGGCCAGTAAATTGAACAGCGCCCATTGCAAAATGTCTTGCTTAGCAGCCACTGGATTACGGCATGTTGCAGCAAGACTAAAGAGCCTGTTAAAACTTACCCCTTCACGAATATCTTTAACATCACGCCCTGAACCAAAATTACGTTCATATTTTTTGCTAACACTAAAACCAAGTGCTTGGCAGCTATCGACAATATGCCTTCTTAATACCCTTTGCTCATTTGGCATATAACGTCGGTCAAAGCGTTCGACACAGAGTACTTTGTAATGGCCAAAATGAACGATATCAACATTAGCCACATTCATTCCAATCGCCTTAGCTAGGCGCATCGTCATAAATTCATTGAGCACTAAATGGCGATATTTTTCGAATTTAACAATATGGGTTGATGAAAGCGCGCCTTCGGCAAATGCAAATTCTTCACCGTTATAAAACAGGTTTAATTTAGGTTGTACACCCGCTACCGACAGTCGAGGTTTGCCGTCCCAAATTTCCATCGGCCACATTGTGGGATCTTCAATTCGCTGAATAACTTCTTCAGCCTTAATTGGCCGTAATTGTGTTTCAGGCAGCAAAGTCCCCTTAGGAACAAATGCAACAGCACCTGCGGTATCGAGGCCAATTGCACGGATCAAGGCAAAGGTATTTCCCTTGGAGACGCCAAGCGATTCAATTAGATAATCTAATCCTTTGTTTTCCGGTAATAAGTTAACCAAAAACATCGATATCTGACTGCTACTTCCTATGCCATCTAAGGGAATTGTTGGGGATAGTGGGAATCCACTCTGTTGCCAGTCTTTGGTGTAATGTACGGCAAAGGTGTCGGTCGTCGCATCAAAGGATAATTCCCCGATAATTAAATCACCGAGGTGCATCTCTAACGTGAGCTTTTTGGAAGTACTCATGGGTTAATACCAGCCGTTAGTTTCGGTGTCGCTGGTTTGAGCCGAAACGATATCAATCCCCAGACCATCAAGGATTTTGAATACGGTTGAGATATAAACATCATCACCTTTTTCAACTCGGATCAGCGTTTTTTTGGTTACGCCGCACAGCATGGCTGCCACGTCTTGAGTAAGAGCAGCACTTTTCCTTCGCTCTTTAATTAACAAGCCGAGGGATTGTTGATTTAGCGGTGATGCCATAATCATCTCCAAAAGTGTAACTTCATACACCTTAGTCCTAAAACCAGCCCTATTCAATATAAAAGTGTACAGAACTACACTTTTGGATTGTTGAAAATGACAAGCCACTCAAAAGTGTACAATGTTACACTTTTGTGGTCATTTCAGTGCTTAAATCCCAAAAAGTGTAGCTAAGTACACCTGAAACTTGCCCAAGCTACCAGACTAAAAACAAAGCCCCGACACTGTTTCCAGTGTCGGGGCTTTCATTTTTTACAACAATTTAGGTTTAAGCGATTAAGCTAAAGACCGCAGACGTTTTTGCGCAGGATAAAACGTTCAATACAAGGCGCTGTGAGCGTAGCATACGTTGTGTGTATGTGAGCGAGCTGCAACGCCGTAATCAACGTTTTAGACCAGCAAAAATTACATCATGCCGCCCATTCCGCCCATCCCACCCATACCGCCCATATCTTGGCTAGCATTTTGTGGGATCTCAGCAACCATAGCTTCTGTAGTGATCATCAGACCTGCGATTGACGCAGCGAATTGCAATGCACAACGGGTCACTTTAGTTGGGTCAAGGATACCCATTTCTAACATGTCGCCGTAAGTGTCGTTGCCAGCGTTGTAACCGAAGTTACCGCTACCGTTCTTCACTGTGTTAGCAACAACTGACGCTTCTTCACCCGCGTTAGTGGCGATTTGACGCAGTGGCGCTTCCATTGCACGCAGTGCGATAACCACACCGTGTTTTTGGTCTTCGTTTAATACTTCAACTTCAGCGATCTTAGAAGCTACGCGAACCAGAGCAACACCGCCGCCAGGAACCACGCCTTCTTCTACCGCAGCGCGAGTTGCATGCAGAGCATCTTCAACGCGGGCTTTTTTCTCTTTCATTTCAACTTCAGTCGCTGCGCCAACTTTAATCACTGCTACGCCGCCAGCTAGTTTAGCCATACGCTCTTGCAGTTTTTCTTTGTCGTAGTCTGACGTTGATTCTTCAACTTGTTGTTTGATTTGGCTTACACGAGCAGCAATTTGTGTTTGCTCGCCGTTACCATCGATGATGGTGGTGTTGTCTTTAGTGATCACAACACGCTTAGCTGTACCTAAATCTTCCAGCGTTGCTTTTTCAAGCTCTAGGCCGATTTCTTCAGCAATTACAGTACCGCCAGTCAGGATTGCTACGTCTTGCAGCATTGCCTTACGACGATCGCCAAAGCCAGGTGCTTTAACAGCAGCCACTTTCACGATACCGCGCATGTTGTTCACAACTAATGTTGCTAATGCTTCGCCTTCAACGTCTTCAGCAACGATAAGCAATGGCTTACCGGTTTTTGCCAGACCTTCAAGGATAGGTAACAGTTCGCGAATGTTAGAGATTTTCTTATCTACTAACAGCACGAATGGGTGATCTAATTCAACGCTGCCCGTTTCTGGCTTGTTGATGAAGTATGGAGATAGGTAGCCACGGTCAAACTGCATACCTTCTACTACGTCCAATTCGTTTTCTAACGCTTGGCCTTCTTCAACTGTGATCACGCCTTCTTTACCGACTTTTTCCATCGCAGTTGCGATGATTTCGCCGATAGATTCGTCAGAGTTTGCAGAGATAGTCGCAACTTGGGCAATCGCTTTTGAATCTGCACAAGGTTGTGATAAGGCTTTTAATTCAGCAACTGCAGCGATAACGGCTTTGTCGATACCGCGCTTCAGATCCATTGGGTTCATACCGGCTGCAACGGCTTTTAAGCCTTCAACTACAATGGCTTGAGCCAGTACAGTTGCAGTAGTAGTACCATCACCGGCGGCGTCGTTGGCTTTAGAAGCAACTTCTTTCACCATTTGCGCGCCCATGTTTTCGAATTTGTCTTCTAACTCGATTTCTTTGGCAACAGAAACACCGTCTTTAGTGATCAGTGGTGAGCCGAAGCTCTTGTCTAATACCACGTTACGGCCTTTAGGGCCTAAGGTCACTTTAACTGCGTTTGCGAGAATGTTTACGCCAGCCAGCATTCTTACGCGAGCGTCATTACCAAATACAACTTCTTTAGCTGCCATCTTGATTATCCTTTAAATTTTTAATGATTAATTGGAATGTCGAATTGATGCTGAGGATTAACCCACTACTGCCATCAGGTCAGCTTCCGACAGGATCAAGACTTCTTGACCGTCGATTTTTTCTTTCTTAACGCCGTAACCTTCGTTGAAGATCACCACGTCACCCACTTTGACATCCAGTGGCTTAACTGTGCCATTTTCTAAAATACGGCCATTGCCCACAGCAAGGATTTCACCGCGAGTTGATTTTTCAGCGGCGCTACCGGTCAGTACTATGCCACCCGCTGATGTTGATTCAACTTCTAGACGCTTAACGATTACGCGGTCATGTAATGGACGAATATTCATCTATGAACTCTCCTAATGATTTGATGCCCTACAATCGAGCCTATTTGTGATTAAAAAAACAGACACCTTAGTCTGCTCTTTTGCTGTCTGAGATATGGGGCTGACAGTGTCGAGATCCAAGGGCATTTACAAAAAAAACTTCAATTTTTTGATGTCGGTTTTTTCAAGTCCGCACAATCCTGCTAGAATCTCGCCTCCGCTCGCTAACAAGGCACTATTTTTCCATGAAAGACAGACACGGGCTGCTCACCGCGCCAATTGGTCGTGTACTGCTCAACATGAGCCTCCCCAACTTAATTGGCATTATGACCATTCTAGGTTTCAGCCTCGCTGACACTTTTTTTATCAGCCAATTGGGCACTGAAGCCTTAGCCGCCATCAGTTTTACCTTTCCGGTGACCTTAGTGATCTCGAGCATCGCCATTGGTATTGGCGCTGGAGTCTCGACCAATTTAGGTCGACTTATCGGTTCAGGTAATGCCCACAAGGCCAAAGTGTTCTTGCATGATGCCTTATTGCTCACATTTGTCTTGATCGCCAGTTTAGCCGCTCTGGGTAGCATTTTTATTACGCCACTGTTTCGCTTACTCGGGGCAAACGATGACAGCTTGCCGCTGATCCACGACTATATGATTTACTGGTATGTCAGCGCACCGCTGCTGGTATTGTTGATGGTAGGCAATCAAGGTTTACGTTCCACTGGCGACACCCGCTCGCCGGCGATGATCATGGCGCTGGCGGCGCTCATCAATCTTATCCTCGATCCGTTACTGATTTTTGGTATTGGGCCATTTCCACGTTTAGAAATCCAAGGCGCCGCAATTGCAACCCTGTTTGCTTGGTTGATTGCCTTATCTTTGTCGGGATATTTGTTGATTGTCAGGCGCAAAATGCTCGAATGGGCCGCCTTTGACATAGACAGAATGCGCGCGAACTGGAGCAAACTAGCCCATATAGCACAACCCGCCGCCTTGATGAATTTAATCAATCCGTTAGCCAATGCCATTATTATGGCCATGTTGGCGCATATCGATCACAGCGCCGTAGCAGCCTTTGGTGCCGGTACTCGATTAGAGTCAGTGCTATTAATCGTAGTGATGGCACTGTCGTCGAGTTTAATGCCCTTTATTGCGCAAAATTTAGGGGCAGGACAGCCACACAGAGCGAAAGAAGCCCTGCTATTATCGATAAAATTTATCTTTATTTTCCAAACCTTACTCTATATCCCACTGATCTTTTTAGCCGAGCCTATCGCGCATTTATTCAGTACCGATCCGCAGGTTATCGAATGGCTAAGTTTTTATATCTTAGTGCTGCCCTGCGCCTACGGACCTTTAGGTATAGTGATTATTGTCGCGACCTCGCTCAATGCCTACCACAGGCCTATGAGTTCATTAGTCATCAATCTGTGCCGCTTAGTACTGCTCATGCTGCCGCTAGCAGCCTTGGGATCGTATATAGGTGACGTTAAAGGCCTGCTGCTCGCGCTACCTGTGACCAATATTTTGATGGGAATTGCCTGTTATTGGCTGGCGCAGCGGATCTGTGAGCCCACAAAGATCACGACCGCAAACGCCATTAGCGAGGGGTAAACTAGCTTGATTTTTTAACGGGAAAGCGCAACACGTCGTCTGAAAACGCTCCCGTAGAGGCTTTGCAGGATCGACGTGGGCCTTGCTCACTCATGTTGATCGGCACGCCATTTGGTACTAACTCTTGCATGATATAGTCGATAAAGCGTCGACAGGCTAAACTCACGTAACGTCTTGATGGATAAGCTAAGAAACACTCGCCTTGGTGGGGCTGGATTTCAGGTAACAAAGTCACTAACTCACCGCTTTGTACATATTCATCCACGACTTCAGCAGGCGCATACACTATGCCGCGTCCTTGCAATCCAAACTCAACCGCCACTTCAATACTGTTGGAGCAGAAATTACCTCTGACTCTCACCTCTTGTTCTGAACCGATAAATAACTCATTAAAGATTTTGCCGTTGGATAAACGGAACATAGACACATTATGTGCTTCAATCTCTTTCGGTGTTTTAGGTGTACCGTGTGCCGCTAAATATTGCGGACTCGCGTAAAAACGTAAGTCAGTAGTAAAAATCGGCCGCACTACTAAATCTAAGGTATCCAACGCAGGCTCGACCACAAAAGCCACATCGAGATTATGTTTCACCATATCAACGGATTCTGAACTGCTGATGACTTCTAAGGTGAGTTTAGGGTGCATATCCATAAAGCGGAAAATGGCTTGCATCAAGATTTTCATGCTGTGGATGGGGAACATTTGAATACGCAAATGCCCGCTGATCTCAGCATCGTCATTGGTCATTTCGAATAGGGTTTCGTCGAGCTGAGCCAAAATATTCTGCGAGCGCTGGTAAAAATGGCTGCCCGCAGAAGTGAGCGTCATAGAGCGGCTCTGACGGTGGAACAATTTAATGTTCAGCTCATCTTCCAAGGCTTGCAAACGCCGACTCACAGTCGATTTAGGTAAGTTAAGTAAATCCGCCGCTTCAATCAAACTACCGGTTTCAGCAATTCGGTGGAATAACGCTAAGTCCTCTGTCTTCATTTTGACCTTAAGTTCAATCTCATTATGTGGGACTGATAATCCCAAAGTATCCCGTTTATTGCAACTAATTTAGCTGGTATCTTCGCGCCCAGAAATGCTGACAATTTGTTAACTAGGAAATCTCCACCATGAAATCATATCGACTCTTGCCGCTGACAATGCTGCTTCCAGCCCTGATCAGTGGTTGTTCGCCTGCGGAAAGTTCAGTGCAAGTGGCAACAATTCGTCCGGTTAAACTGTTTGAAGTACTCAATGTAGAAGACGGAGATTTCAGAACATTTCCAGCCCGCGTTGCCGCCAATAGTCGCGCAGAATTGTCGTTCCGCATTTCAGGACAATTAACAGAATTAGCATTAGTTGAAGGGCAAAGAGTCACTCAAGGTAGCTTACTCGCAAAACTTGATGACAGGGACGCCCACAATAATTTAATGACCCGCGAGGCGGAGCATGAACTGTTAGCCGCTGACTTTAAACGTAAAGTCGAGCTACTCAATCGCAAGCTGATTTCACAATCTGAGTTTGATAGCACTCAAGCGCAACTCAAATCGGCCACCGCCGCCTTAGCCGCTGCACGCGATCAACTGAGTTACACCCATTTAACGGCACCTTTTAGCGGTACAGTCGCCAAACGTTTAGTGGATAACCACCAAATAGTGCAAGCAAATCAAGGGGTATTAACATTACAAAACAATAATTTGCTCGATATTAGCATTCAAGTTCCCGAGTCGATGGCGGCGGGTTTGAAGCAATATACCGATCAAGCTCATTTTACAGCTAAGGTGCGTTTTAGTGCCTTCCCCGAGCAAAGTTTCGATGCCAAATTTAAAGAATACTCGACTCAAGTCACGCCGGGCACCCAAGCCTATGAAGTGGTGTTTTCGTTACCTCAACCTCAAGATATTCAGTTACTTCCAGGAATGAGTGCCGAGTTGACCTTAGCCTTAGTCAAAGATCCTAGTGCCCTCGCGTCAACGGTAGTGCCAGTGACCGCTATCGATAAGCGCGACCAAGATGGCCAAGTGCAAGTGTGGATTTATCAAGCGCAATCGGGTGAAGTAAAACCGACGATGGTGACGCTAGGACGCGTGAGTAATCGAGGTGTTGAGATTTTAACGGGCGTTAACAAGGGCGATCTCATCGTCAGCGCTGGAGTGTCTCAATTATCCAATGGCATGAAAGTCAAACCACTACGCTGGCAGCGTGGGGTGTAATTGATGAACATTGCAGAGTATTCGATACGCCACAAAGTCATCAGTTGGATGTTTGTGTTGCTACTACTCGTGGGTGGTGGCGTCAGTTTTACTGGTTTGGGGCAACTAGAATTCCCCGAATTTACCATTAAAGAAGCTTTAGTGATCACGGCTTATCCCGGTGCATCGCCTGAGCAAGTTGAAGAAGAAGTGACATTACCGCTCGAAGATGCCCTGCAGCAACTCGACGCCATTAAGCATGTGACTTCAATTAATAGTGCGGGTTTATCACAAATCCAAATCGAGATTAAAGAAAGCTACGATAAAACCAGCCTGCCGCAGGTGTGGGATGAAGTGCGTCGTAAAGTCAATGATGCTGCGGGAAACTTGCCGCCGGGCACAGCAACGCCACAGGTGATGGACGACTTTGGCGATGTATATGGCATTTTATTTAACCTTTCGGGACCTGATTACAGCAACCGCGAGTTGAGCAATTACGCCGACTATCTGCGCCGCGAGCTAGTGCTAGTACCTGGAGTAAAAAAGGTTTCTGTTGCTGGCAACGTCACTGAGCAAGTCGTAATTGAAATCTCCCAGCAAAAGCTGTCGGCACTGGGGTTAGATCAGAGCTATATCTATGGTTTAGTGAACAATCAAAACGTCGTCTCTAACGCGGGCAGCTTAGTGATTGGCGATAACCGTATCCGCATTCATCCCACGGGCGAATTTAGCAATGTGCAGGATCTCGCGCGTTTGATCGTCAGCCCTCCGGGTAGCTCTGAGCTGATTTACCTTGGCGACATTGCCAATATTGAAAGGGATTATGACGAAACCCCTAACGTGCTTTATCACAATAAAGGTGAAGCTGCGTTATCGCTGGGGATTTCTTTCTCTAGCGGTGTGAATGTAGTCGAAATCGGGCAAAAGGTCAGTGACCGTTTAGCCGAGCTTGAATCGCAACGCCCAATCGGCATGAATTTAGCGACGGTTTATAATCAAAGCCAGGCGGTAGATGAGACAGTTAACGGCTTCTTAATCAACCTAATGGAATCCATTGCCATAGTGATCGCCGTGCTTCTGCTGTTTATGGGATTGCGCTCAGGCCTGCTGATGGGCCTGATCTTACTGCTGACGATTCTAGGCACTTTTATCGTGATGAAAGTGCTCGGGATTGATCTACAGCTCATCTCCCTCGGCGCACTCATTATTGCCCTTGGTATGTTGGTCGATAACGCCATTGTCGTTACTGAAGGCATTTTAATTGGTATCCGTCGCGGTAAGACCCGTTTGGAAGCGGCCAAACAGATAGTGTCCCAAACCCAGTGGCCGTTATTGGGCGCGACTGTGATTGCCATTATTGCCTTTGCCCCCATTGGCTTATCGCAAAATGCCGCCGGTGAGTTCTGCCGTTCTTTATTCCAAGTGTTGATGATTTCACTGTTTATCAGCTGGATCACCGCCATCACACTCACGCCGTTTTTCTGTCATCTGTTATTTAAAGATGCGCCGAGCGATGAAGAAGCCCAAGACCCCTACAAGGGCTGGTTCTTCAGCTTATATCGCACAAGCTTAATTGTGGCACTGCGCTTTAGGCTGGTGAGCATACTGCTGGTTATCGCTATGCTTTTCAGCGCTGTAGTGGGCTTTGGTCATATCAAGAATGTGTTCTTTCCTGCTTCTAACACGCCGATTTTCTTTGTGGATATCTGGATGCCAGAGGGGACTGACATCAAGGCGACCGAGCGTTTTACCGCTGATATTGAGAAGTTAATGCTTACGCTGGACGAGCAAAAAGACGTTGGGCTAAAACACTTAACAACCGTTATTGGCCAAGGTTCGCAGCGTTTCGTCCTGCCCTATCAGCCAGAAAAAGGCTATCCCGCCTTTGCCCAGTTGATTGTAGAAATGCAGGATTTAGACGCAGTTAAAGCCTATATGCCAGAATTAGAAACCTTGTTAAATCAACGTTTCCCGCATGCACAATATCGTTTAAAAAACATGGAGAACGGCCCTTCGCCCGCCGCCAAAATTGAGGCACGCTTTTACGGTGATAACCCTGAAGTGCTGCGCGCTTTAGGTGCTCAAGCCGAGGCGATTTTCCACGCCGAACCAAGCATGGATGGCATACGTCACAACTGGCGTAATCAAGTGCCGTTGATCCGTCCGCAACTGGAAAATGCCCAAGCGCGCGAAACAGGGATCAGTAAGCAAGACCTCGACAATGCCCTATTGGTTAACTTTAGCGGTAAGCAAATAGGTTTATACCGAGAAACCAGCCACTTGTTGCCGATAGTCGCCAGAGCGCCCGCCGAAGAACGTTTGCAAGCGGACAGCCTATGGAAGCTGCAAATTTGGAGCAGCGAACACAATACCTTTGTGCCCGCCACCCAAGTAGTCAGTAGCTTCAACACTGAGTGGGAAAATCCGCTGGTGATGCGCCGCGATCGCATGCGCATGCTCGCAGTAATGGCCGATCCTAAGCTTGGTAGCAATGAAACCGCCGATTCTGTACTGCGCAAAATCAAAGACCAAGTCGAAGCGATCAGCTTGCCCGCGGGTTACCGCTTGGAATGGGGCGGTGAATTTGAAACCGCAGGTGAAGCACAAGCGTCGGTATTTAGCTCAATTCCCTTAGGTTATCTGGCGATGTTTTTGATTACCGTATTCTTGTTCAACTCAGTGCGTCAGCCCTTAGTGATCTGGTTTACTGTGCCACTGGCATTGATTGGGGTTTCAGCGGGACTCTTGTTGTTCGATGCGCCCTTCAGCTTTATGGCACTACTCGGATTACTGAGTTTGTCGGGCATGGTGATTAAAAACGGTATTGTCTTGGTCGATCAGATCAACCTCGAGCTCAGTGAAGGTAAACCAGCCTATTTTGCCTTAATCGACTCCTGTGTCAGCCGTGTTCGTCCAGTGATGATGGCCGCGATAACCACTATGCTCGGGATGATACCGCTGATCCCCGACGCGTTTTTCGGTTCTATGGCGATTACAATTATTTTCGGTCTAGGCTTCGCTTCTCTGCTGACGCTCATCGTACTGCCAGTGATGTACAGCCTAGTATTCAATATCAAAGCGACGGCAACAGGAGGTCAATCACCCAGCTAACCTGCTCCGCATTTTATCCAAAAACGCTTCCCGGCGCGGCCGGTCAGTCATTCGTGGCTGGCTGGCCATTTCATTTTTGATCTATTGCGGTTTGAGGGACCATTTAAACAAACACATCCATTAGATGGACAAGTTTGGCAAACTGAGATTGATCTTTAATTACGATAACTAATATGACTGATAAATAAATATATTAATTAAAAACATGAACTATCAGTTCCATATTTTCACCGCTAATACGGGACAATTACCAGTTACACACATTTACACGAGTAAATAGCAGCGGTATATTTAGTGCTGATTATTCATTTACAATGCCATCTGAAATACCACTACCTATAACTAACAACATAAATAATGTTATTAATTTGTTGGAATACTAATTTATGTTTGAGAAACATCATGAAATTACGCTTTGATAGCGTCCAGACGATGAGTAAACAGACAATATTACTGGCAGTTATTAGCACTTTACTAATACTCACTACAATCCCGTTTATCTGTAGGTCATTCTGGCTCGCACTTGTACTATTATGGTATGTTTTTTGTAGTTTTTAATTCTAAAATCAATTAGAAATCTGTCTAATCAAAAACTTTATTGCTTCAAACAGACAAAATTTAAGTCATTTATACATAACATCAGCCTCACTACAAAACATTGCTTTTAATAGAGATTAGCTAAAAAAGAGTTTTCGATGAAATATGCAAAGAAAATTTTATTTGTGACTATTAGAGCACATCTAATTTATACGGTAATATTTTTACCGAGTACTTTCGCAGAAAATATCAATTATAGTCATTATGGGCCACTTCGTGTGCATGCCCAATCACCTACACAGGCGGGTAGCTTAACGCCTCTACTTCGTTCAGGATTTGCACTGCCTGAAGGGAAAAAAGAGATATACGGATCTGCAACAGTAGCAAGTGTATGGGCTGAAACTGACGATTACTATGCTGACTATTATCATAATTCTCTTAATGGCGGAATAAAGTGGCAACTCACTGAAAAATGGATGTTTGATACTAATTATAAGTGGAGTTTTAGTGGGGATAACCATCTTGACTCGGTCACTATCTGGTTTCATGATGCATTTGGTGTGGGTCAAAATGGCCGCGACAATACAATCAAAGACAAAAACCAAATATTTTCAAAGAATGGTATAAATCAACCTGATCTTTCTGGCGATACGCTAACGAATGCCCTAAATTTCTATTTAGAATATCAATTGCTTAGTGAGGATAATTATGGTCTATCAATAGGTGGCAGCTTATATTACAACCATGTTAATTCTGGCCCATTTGTAGATAACCGTTTTGAGCAAGCACTACAGCTGAATTATAGCTATACATCTGGAATGCATCATTTTTACTCCACAACAGGTATAAGCTTTAGACGAAATGATGAAAGTCTATCTGGAATAGACTATAAAGACCATGCTGTAATGTTATCTTTAGGTTATGAGTATTTAATGGGACGCCATGGTTGGCTTATTGAATTACATCATTATGAAGGTTTACTCAAAACAGATAATGACTTTTCAAAACCTTCCCACGAAGTATTTCTAGGCTATAGGTATTATCTGAATAACAGTGCAATTGAATTTACTATCGTCGAAAACCTACTCAACATGGACAACAGCACTGATATTGCTTTTTCTCTTGGGTACAGAGTCATGATTTAAAAATACCTTACTTTATCGCATGAATGCGATAAAAAAGCTTTTCTCTAATATCATGTTAACTCTTATGCTGAGTGAGCGGGTTATTAGTATTGGAGTTTTTTTAAGAGTGAAATGGCTATTACGGGGAAGTGAACCAGCGGCACAGGTCAGATTGATTCAGTGGGCCACTGGTATCTAAGGCATATTAGGGAGAAAACTCAAGCGAATAAACGCGATAATCAAATGAGTTAATCCAATAACAAACTAACGCAACAAGCGACTAAGACAATACGAGACTCATACTAAGACTAAGACTAAGGCTTAGGGTCTTTGTCCTGTTCTTTGTCCTGCGCTTTATCAGAGAGTTGATGGCTAGCGGGTTTGATATCACTTGGATCGACTTTATGTTCAAAGTCCCCCTCAAACACATTACCGTCCTTTTTCACACTATCATCAAATGGCGCTTGGCCAAATGGGTCCTGTGGCTTAGGCCGAAAGGGACCTTGGCCCGCTTGAAAGCCACCGTGCATTGTGCCCTGTAAACCGGCAACAACCCGTAACTGCATGCGTTTGAACAACAAGGCAGCAATGGGACGACGGGTTAATGGCGTCAAGAATAATAGGCCAATAGCATCGGTCACAAAACCGGGGATCACGAGCAAGATGCCCGCCATAGCTAACATCATACCTTCAACGATTTCTTGCCCCGGTGCTTCACCGCGGGCGAGTTTTTGTTGTACTTGCATTAAGGTGTTTAAGCCTTGGCTGCGAACCAGAGAGACCCCGAGCACGGCGGTAAACAGCACTAAACCTATGGTCGTCCAAGTGCCAAGCACTTCACCCACACGGATCAGCACCGACAGCTCTATTACTGGGATCAGCACAAAGAGTAAAAAAATAATGAAAAACATACCGACCTCAGGTTTATCTGACTATCTCTGTAAACTAAATGGGGGTTATCCGGTCTTAATTCAAGTCAGGATAACCATTAGGACGAAGTAAGGGAGCAAAACACTGATATTTAGCTCACCCTTTTGTTAACCCGCTAATGTATGAGACCATTAAAACACGTAAAGTAGCCTAACGAAGTTGGCTTAAGCGAACTTTAAGATTCTTAAGAGACGATACCTAACACTATGCAGCATCAGTATTTAGTGGTTAGCACTACCTGCCCCGATGAAGTACAAGCCAATACTTTGGCTCGAGCTTTAATTGAGTCGCGTATTGCCGCTTGTGTTCAGATTTCCGCCCCGATACGTTCAATTTATGCTTGGGAAGGAAAAATCTGTGAAGAGCAAGAATTTAGCTTACAGATTAAATGTTTACAAAGTCGATATACAGAGTTAGAACAACTTGTGCTTAGGCTTCACCCTTATCAAGTACCCGAAATTATTGCCGTGCCTGTGACCCACGGGCTACCAGCCTACTTAGATTGGATAAAAGACAACACTCAGCCATGAAAAAACTACTCAGCCTTATTTTCACTTCTTTATTGCTTCTTGCGCCCTTAGCTCATAGTGAAGGAGTTTTCGGTACCAAATTCGACTTCATGAAGGGTGAGCCTGAATTGATGCCTGTCGATCAAGCATTTGTCTTCGATTCCAAGCAGGAAGGTAATCAGGTCAAACTCAATTGGGTGATTGCCGACGGTTACTATATGTACCGCGACAAGCTTAAATTTAGCGTCAATGGTGCCGAGTTAGGCACGGTCGCTCTACCAAAGGGAAAGCCCCATGAAGATGAGTATTTTGGTAAGCAAGAAGTCTATTATACCTATGTCGATATTCCCGTTGGTTTAAAACAGGCCGATGAAAATGCCACACTCACAGTGACCTTTATGGGTTGTGCCGAAGGTAAATTGTGTTATCCACCGACCAAGCATGAAGTCGTTTTAAAGGCGATTGCAGCCAACGATGGCTTAATTGCAGGCGCCGAATCAACCACGACGACTGAGCAAACCAGCACTGAGCCAAGCACTGCCGATAAAGCCAATACGCAACCCATTACTCAGCAAGATACCCTGAGCCAAATGCTGTCGAACGACAGTTTAATTTGGACTTTAGTGATCTTCTTTGGTCTAGGTGTCGGTCTGGCATTAACGCCCTGCGTATTTCCTATGTATCCGATTTTGTCGGGTATTATTGTCGGCCAAGGGCAAAAGCTCTCAACCGCAAAAGCCTTTACCTTGTCCATGGCTTATGTCCAAGGCATGGCAATCACTTACTCTATCTTAGGATTAGTGGTTGCATCGGCGGGACTAAAATACCAAGCGGCATTACAACATCCTGCCGTATTAGTCGTACTCGCGATTTTGTTCTTTGTGCTCAGCTTATCTATGTTTGGCCTATACGATTTGAAACTGCCATCGAGCTGGCAGGAGAAGATGAACTCAGTCTCGAATAATCAAAAAGGCGGCAACTTAGTTGGCGTGTTCTTAATGGGCGTGATTTCTGGCCTTGTCGCATCACCTTGTACTACCGCGCCGCTGTCGGGTGCACTCGTTTATGTGGCGCAAACCGGCGACCTACTCCAAGGTTTCTTAGCCCTGTATGTACTCAGCATGGGTATGGGATTACCACTACTGATTATCGGCACCTCAGGCGGTAAATTATTACCGAGAGCCGGCGCTTGGATGGACATCATCAAGACTATCTTCGGATTCCTGCTGATCGCTGTATCTATCGTGATGCTTGGCCGCATTTGGACAGGCGTAACATCCGATGTGCTTTGGTCACTGTGGGGCGTAAGCTTCACTGGCTACTTGATGCATCAGAACAAACTCAGTGAATTTAACTGGAAACAAACTGTACGTTCAGTGCTATTAACGCTGGCACTACTGGCGAGCTTCTCCTACGGATTCCAAGCTGTGATGGGACACTTTGGTTTTAATAACAATTCCGTAGGCACTGCGGCGACGACCGAAGAAGTCCATGGCTTTAAACGCATTAAATCCATTGAAGATCTTGAGCAAGAAATTGCAGCCGCTACCGCCCAAGGTAAGCCTGTGATGCTCGATCTGTACGCCGATTGGTGTGTTGCCTGTAAAGAGTTCGAAGCCATCACCTTTAAAGATGCCGACGTGTTAGCCCGCATGAATAAAATCGTACTGCTACAAGCGGATGTGACTAAAAGTGACAAGGTCGATGTGGCCTTACTCGAAAAATACAATGTGCTCGGTTTGCCTACGCTGTTGATGTTTAATGAACAAGGTGAGCAAAGGGAAGATTTACGCGTGACTGGTTTTATGGGCCCCAAAGATTTTGCCACCCATTTAGATCATCTCGTGAAATAGTAACGATTTAGGCTTAGACCAGCGGAGTGATTTAGTTCACGCGAGTTTTAACAGCCAAGTGTATTTACCGCAACACCAATAAAAAGCGGACTTTTTTCATTAAAAGTCCGCTTTTTTATCCAAGTGTCATAGATTTCTTATACAATCACTTACAATTTTAGACTTTTTAGATTGGAGCATCATGGAACCAGGCATCCTCATTATTACACTCATCTGCGGCATGCTCGTCAGCCGTATAGGACTCCCTCCGCTCATCGGCTACTTAGTGGCAGGCTTTGTACTGTTCATCTTAGGAATAGATAAAGAAAGCCTGCCATTACTGCAAGAACTCGCCAGCCTAGGCGTCACTTTACTGTTGTTCGCCATAGGGTTAAAACTCGATATTCGTAGCCTGTTCAAGGCCGAAGTATGGGCGGGTTCGAGTGTGCACTTAGTGCTCTCGATCGTGATTTTTGTGCCGATTCTGAAACTCTTCGGCTTACTGGGCTTAAGCCAACTCACGAGTCTGAACCTAGAACAACTGACGTTAATTGCCTTCGCATTAAGCTTCTCCAGCACCGTATTTGTGGTCAAAGTGTTAGAAGATAAAGGCGACGTGCAATCCCTCTACGGCCGGGTCGCTATTGGTATCTTGATTATGCAGGATATCTTCGCCGTACTGTTTTTAACCATTTCTAAAGGCGATGTACCTTCGGTATGGGCCTTTGCATTACTCTTACTGCCACTGGCTAAACCGCTCATCTATAAAGCGTTCGACCGTGTCGGCCACGGTGAACTCTTAGTCCTTTTCGGCCTAGTTATGGCACTCGTGGTTGGCGCTTGGTTATTTGAATCTGTTGGTTTAAAACCCGATCTCGGCGCACTGATTATCGGTATCTTGTTGGCGGGCCACAAAAAGTCCTCCGAGCTGGCAAAATCCCTGTTCTATTTTAAAGAACTCTTCCTCGTTGCCTTCTTCTTAACCATAGGACTCAATGGCTTACCTACGGTATCGGATATCGTCCTCGCGGCGCTATTGGTGTTGTTAGTGCCACTCAAAATTCTGCTGTTTGTTTACATTCTTACCCGCTTTAAGCTGCGTTCGCGTACTTCTATGTTGGGCTCATTTAACCTAGGTAACTTCAGTGAATTCGGTTTGATCGTCGCCGCAGTAGCCACCTATAAAGGTTGGTTACCTCCTGAGTGGCTAGTGATCATCGCCGTGGCATTAAGCTTTAGTTTTTTACTCGCCGCGCCACTTAACGCCACCGTCGGTAATATCTACCAGCGATTCCAGCAGCGTTTAATCAAGCTTGAAAAACGCCCGTTACACCCAGAAGACAGACCCATCGCCATTGGCAATCCACGCTTTTTAATCTTAGGCATGGGCCGTATTGGTAGCGGTGCCTATGATGAACTCAGGGAACAATTTGATGGGGAAATTCTCGGTATTGAACACAAGCAAGACTTAGTCGACTTACATAAAACAAAGGGTCGCAATGTAGTGCAAGGTGACGCCTCAGATACCGACTTTTGGGAAAAACTCGACAGAGCACCTAATCTTAAACTGGTACTGCTAGCCATGCCGCACCACGCGGGAAATATGTTTGCAGTTGAGCAACTCAAAAAACTGAATTATCAAGGTAAAATCAGTGCAATTGTGCAGTACAGTGATGATGCCGCGGCGCTTCGAGAATCGGGGGTACACAGTGTGTACAACCTGTACGAAGCCGCAGGTGCCGGTTTTGTGGATCATGTAATTTACGAGCTATTGCAAAACTCGGAGAAAAACACAGTTCAAGCGGAAGATACTGTACAAGTGCCTGATCCTAAACTTAATGCGGAGCCACATAGTTAAGTGCCTGCTAATGCTGCATTAAATTAAAATCACACCATAACAGGTCGCACAAACGAGCAGTAACAGCCTCTGCTAGTTTGTGCGGCATCCAACTAAATGCTGACTAATCTTTACAAATCAATTAACTAGATAAAACACTCAATACGCTATTTTGCATCCTCATCCCAGTATCGATTTACTCATTGCAGCCTATCGCCATTTCAGCAAAAAATCTCAGTTACATCACTGACTCAGTCGTGATATAAATCGATGACGGTAACGAAATTAGCTCAGCTTTTTTGGAATTTTTTACAGCATGTCAAACCCTGCGCAACGCGCCACAAAGTTATTTGTCCAAACCTTTGGCACTAAAGCCGACGATTTATATCAAGCCCCTGGGCGAGTCAATCTGATCGGTGAATACACGGATTACAACGACGGTTTTGTACTCCCGGCAGCCATTAATTTTCATACAGTCATTGCGGTAAAACGCCGTGAAGATACTAAATTTCGAGCCGTCGCCGATGCGTTTCCCGGACAAATTAAAGAGTGGGTTTTCGGCCAAGAAAACGACATGGACCCGCAAGATGGCTGGGTGAATTACCTCAAAGGTTTTACTGCAGCTATGGCGCAAACTGGCTTATTAGCCAAGGGCTTAGACTTAGCCATTGTGGGCGATGTGCCACTTGCTGCAGGTCTTTCATCTTCGGGCGCACTCGTTGTCGCCTTCGGTACAGCCATTAGTGATACCAGCCAACTGCATTTATCCCCAATGGCGGTGGCGCAACTCGCACAGCGCGGCGAGCACAGGTATGTTGAGTCGGCCTGTGGCATCATGGATCAAATGTGCAGCGCCATGGGTGAGCAAGACCATGCACTCCTGATTGACTGCTTAGATCTCGATAGCGAAGCTATTCCCATTCCAGAAAACCTAAGCCTTATCATCATAGATGCCCATATCGAGAAACAACGCTTAGCTGCGACCAATGAGCAACGTCGCACTGAGTGTGCACAAGCGGCAGAGTACTTTGGCTTAGATGCACTGCGTCACCTCGATTTACGCCAACTAGAAAGTGCAAAGGCCGATTTAGATGAAGTGCTATACCGCCGAGCGAAACACGTAGTCACTGAGAACCAAAGAACTCAAAATGCTGCCCGCGCCCTAGAGCAAAATAACATCCAAAAATTCAGTCGTTTAATGGCTGAATCCCATGCTTCACTGCGTGATGATTTTGAAGTCACACTGCCCGAATTTGATACTTTAGTTGAAATTGTTAGCCAAGTGATCGGCGAACGTGGTGGCATCCGCATGACCGACGGCTGCGTGGTCGCCTTAGTCGACCATGAACTGACGGACGCTGTTGTTGCCGCCGTTGAACATGAATTCTTCGAAAAAACCGCCATCGATGCCACAGTGTATTTATGTTCCGCCAGCGCTGGCGCGGGCCGCATCGATAACTAGCCCGAACAGGCAATTTGCTAGAACAAGCACTTAGCCGCACTTAAACCAAAGACAACCGAATAGAGTGACTACGCCGTCGATAACATACGAATTCATCACTGAACTTTATGCTGTTGATGGCAAATGATAGGGTTAACATACTCATTTAACACAATAAGCAGTGAGCATATTCAACACAGAGGGAAGCTAAATGGTACGTTTCAGTGTTTTGGATCCTTGGACAGATCCCCGCGGCGGTGAAATCGAACGGGTTCGGATCGACAATGGCATACTCGCATTAGAAGTCATCAGCTTAGGCGGTATTATCCGCGCTCTGTGGACCCCTGATAAACACGGCGAACGTGCCAATATCGTTTTAGGTTGTGATAGCGCCGAAGATTACTTGACCCAATCGGCTCATTTAGGTGCCATTGCAGGCCGCTTTGCAAATCGCATCGCTAACGGCAAAATGCACTATCAAGGTCATGATTATCAATTAGATGTAAACCAAGCGACTAACTGTTTACACGGCGGCCATGAGGGTTTTAATCGTAAAAACTGGCAACTAGGTCAACTCCCCGATGGTGTGCGTTTGACCTTAATGAGCCCAGATGGCGACATGGGTTTCCCCGGTAATTGCACGGTTCAGCTGGATTACCGCCTCGCAGGCAATAATTTGTACGTAGAAATCTTAGCCTCCGTCGATAAAGCCTGTCCCGTAAGCCTCACCCAGCACAGTTATTTCAACCTCGATGGTTCAGAGACCAATCACGAACATCTGATGCAAATCGATGCCAAGCGCTATCTGACCATGAACGATGTCAGTGTTCCCACTGGGATTGCCGATACAACTGGGTCGATTTTCGATTTAAGTCAACCAATACGCTTAGGTGATAAGCTGCATGCCGCTGAACTCGCAAGCACTCGCGGTTATGATCACTGTTATATGATGAATAATCCCGATGGCTCACTCGCCCGTTTTGGCTGTTTAAGCAGTCCCATCAGCGGTCGCGCTATGACGGTTTATACTAATCAACCGAGTGTGCAGCTGTACTGTGCTAATTTTTTAAATGGCACTGTAGGTCGCAATCAACAGGTATTAAATCAACATCATGCTGTGTGTTTAGAGCCGCAAATGCTGCCAGACTCACCGAACCAAGGCGAGCGCTTTGGTGATAACGTTTGGTTAATGCCAGGCAAGGTTTATCACCACATCAGTCGTTATCAGTTCGATGCCGATGCGTAGCCATTCGCAATAAAAATTGAGAAAACGAGGAAAGCGCGGTTTAGCAGAAGGGAATAAATAAAGCGATAAGGAATAAAATAAACACTACTTTATTCCTTACACTCACAGTGTTAGCCCTTAGGCCGACACTGTGTTAATCATCAAAATCATCGCCCCAATCATCGTCAAAATCCACGCCAACGGCATCAGATTCGACTTCTGGTTCAACTTCAGGCTTCGCCTTACGTACAGGCGCACTTTCCTTCACGTTGTTCAAGTCAATGCGAGCTTGATGTTTACTCATAAATTGAGATCTTGCCGCCTTCCATGCACCACCAAACTTAGCCTCAGCAGCTTTTAACGCAGCCTCATCTAAGTCGTATAGGTTCACTTTGACTATATCTTCCACATACTCAATGATCGCATCGCGATCGGTATTGTATAGGTAGATACGTCCTGGGGAGGCATCGGGCAGCTGGTTGTCATGGACGACAATCGCGTTGCCTTTCGATGTTCTCAGCTCACCATACCAAACCTGTTTCTTTGCTGTGTTATACATATATGCTAATACCCTTAAATCAACACATACACCATGAGTTTTTTAGCCTGAATAAGCGAAGCATCGCTTGCTTTGATCCACGAATAGCGCCTGAAAGTCTCTGACGTTTTCAACTGGGTATTTTTACAGAATATTTCCGATAATCAATGCCTCATACCATGAAATTTTCACTAATTACGAATTAATTTCTGCCAAAGTACCCAAAAAGTTTAATCATTAACGACTTTAGTCTAAAAAATCGACGCGGCAAGTTTTATTCCCAAGAAAAAGCAATCATATCTATGGTGTTTGATGAGTCATCAACGTTAACAATTCGAGGTTGCTGTAAAGTTAACCATCAAGGTTATCCATGAAGATTTAATTACAGCGCTACAAACTCATATTTACCGAACAATGACTAAGCCACTATGATGTCAGAATGTCTTCTAGATTGACTCGAATGGCAGCGACTTAAAGCAAATATGTCGCTGCAAAACCAAGTATGCCTAGCTCAAATGACAGTCAGTATTACTTTGCCCCTGTGCTCACCCGACTCCATCAAAGCATGGGCTTTAGCGGCCTGTGCTAATGGAAAGGTTGCAAAAATATTGGGGACAATTTTAGGGGCGTTTAACAACGGCCAAACTTTCTCCAATAACTCAGCGGCAATGGCGGCTTTGGCCTCCACGCTCTGCGGTCTTAGGGTCGACCCTGTCCACATGATACGTTTTGCCATCAGGCGGAAAATCTCAACCTCGGCCTTAGGCCCCCGTTGCATAGCTACCGACACCATACGCCCGTCCATCGCTAAGGCTTGTAAGTCAAGATTGATAAAATCACCACCCGCGATATCAAATACCACGTTTACGCCCTTATCTTGAGTGAGTGCCATCACAGGTTCAACAAAGTTTTGAGTACGATAGTTGATGACTTCAGCGGCGCCAAGGCTCAAGCAATAATCGCGTTTCTCATCCTGTCCCGTCGTCGCTATCACTTTTGAACCCAGCGCACTGGCCAACTGAATAGCCGTACTACCAATGCCACCTGAGCCACCGTGGATCAGTACCGTCTCGCCCGCTTTGAGTCCCGCACGCATAAACAGGTTACCCCATACGGTGAAGAAGGTTTCTGGCAGCGCAGCCGCCTGCACATAACTAAAGCCCGTCGGGATCGGCAAACAATGGGCAGCATAGGTGAGCACATACTCGCCATAACCGCCGCCCGGCACTAAGGCACATACCTTATCGCCAACTTGCCATTGGCTCACGCCGTCACCGAGGGCACAAATATCTCCAGCAACCTCAAGACCAATAATCGGTGATGCACCCGGTGGCGGTGGATACGCGCCCACCCTTTGTTTAACATCGGGGCCATTCACTCCTGCTGCATGTACGCGGATCAACACTTGCCCCGCCGCAGGGACAGGCAAAGGCGAGCGCGATAGCCGCATCACCTCGGGCGCCCCAGGTTGCTCAACATGAATATGGGTGTACTCGCTTGGTAAAGCTGACATAAAAGCTCCTGTGAGAATGGCGCCAACCTAATAGCAGATTGCTATGCTTAAACGGTTCATTTGCTAAACCTTAATGCGGCTAAGCTAGCGCAATTTCAAGCCAAATAGCCACAGTTATTCCATTCTATATTCCATCACACTCAATCAAGCGGCTGACGTTAACCATTTGAACTGAAAGCTGAACCTAAGCTGAACAGAAAAGATGTATCAAAAAAATATTATGACAAATACTAGGGTCTGTTGATCTTTCGAGAGTGATTTTTAGACAGCATGGCAAGACGTTATAATTTGCTTCGCCAAAAGTAACCATAACCTCAAGCCATGCCAAGACTTATGCTAACCGATGAACGCTGGGAAAAGCTATTTCATTTAATGAAAAGCACAGGCCGTGTTTATGACAAACCTGAACATAGACAAACATTCGAAGGTATTCTTTACCGCCTTAGAACAGGTATCCCTTGGCGAGATTTACCTAAAG
>NZ_JAKKRN010000110.1:0-500 GCF_025654245.1 Shewanella sp. SM29 | reverse complement strand
AGTGGAATGCGTTGGAAAGCGCAGCGGCACAGGGTGATAGCCCCGTACATGAAAACTAACCATTGATGAAAACGAGTAAGGCGGGACACGTGACATCCTGTTTGAATATGGGGGGACCATCCTCCAAGGCTAAATACTCCTGACTGACCGATAGTGAACCAGTACCGTGAGGGAAAGGCGAAAAGAACCCCTGTGAGGGGAGTGAAATAGAACCTGAAACCGTATACGTACAAGCAGTGGGAGCGGTTCTTGAGACCGTGACTGCGTACCTTTTGTATAATGGGTCAGCGACTTACATTTTGTAGCGAGGTTAAGCGAATAGCGGAGCCGTAGGGAAACCGAGTGTTAACTGCGCGTTTAGTTGCAAGGTGTAGACCCGAAACCCGGTGATCTAGCCATGGGCAGGTTGAAGGTTGAGTAACATCAACTGGAGGACCGAACCGACTAATGTTGAAAAATTAGCGGATGACTTGTGGCTGGGGGTGAAAGGCCAATCAAAC
>NZ_JAKKRN010000109.1:0-507 GCF_025654245.1 Shewanella sp. SM29 | reverse complement strand
TTTTCAAACTAATTTCTATCGCAATTAAGCGATGATTTTAGCTACTACACCAGCACCAACTGTACGACCACCTTCACGGATTGCGAAGCGTAAACCTTCGTCCATCGCGATTGGGCAAATCAGAGTCACTACCATTTTGATGTTGTCGCCAGGCATTACCATCTCTACGCCTTCTGGCAGTTCGATAGTACCGGTTACGTCAGTTGTACGGAAGTAGAACTGTGGACGGTAGCCTTTGAAGAATGGAGTGTGACGTCCGCCTTCTTCTTTTGACAGAACGTAAACTTCTGATTCAAAAGTCGTGTGTGGGTTGATTGAACCTGGTTTAGCCAATACTTGACCACGTTCTACGTCATCACGCTTAGTACCACGTAATAACACACCACAGTTCTCACCTGCACGACCTTCGTCAAGCAGTTTACGGAACATTTCTACACCAGTACACGTTGTTTTAGTCGTTGTGCGAACACCAACGATTTCAACTTCGTCACCCACTTTAACAATACC
>NZ_JAKKRN010000108.1:0-509 GCF_025654245.1 Shewanella sp. SM29 | reverse complement strand
TCTCGCGTGCCAGGTATTGGCGCTGCGACTAAATACTTCTCTAATAACCTCACTGCCCAATCGTTTACGCGCCTGAGTCACGGCGCTGCGTGCAACATAATCAATCTCTTGCGGCAAAACAATGTCGAGTTTGTTGATGAGTGACCGAACAGATTCCCCTCGGAACAAAGCCATTCCGATAACGGCCCAAATCATCGCGTCCATCGGCAATTTACGCCGTCTTAACGTCGCAACRCCCTGAGAGTCTAGGCAAGATTGAATTAACTCAGGTTCTAACACATCTGCTAAGCAGGTGAATTCGGTTAGGCGGGTAATATGAGTACGGGCGAGTGCTTCTGAGAGTTGCATAAAAAAATCCGATGACATGAGGTCATCGGATTTTGATCTTTTCAGCGAGATCGTCAAGCGATCTGTCTTAACTGATCGGCATTATCAATTATGAGGGCTTTTTTATAATATTACGTACGAATTTTCACATTCACTAAACCTTAGCCAAGGTGCGCTCTTTG
>NZ_JAKKRN010000107.1:0-513 GCF_025654245.1 Shewanella sp. SM29 | reverse complement strand
GTTTGATTGGCCTTTCACCCCCAGCCACAAGTCATCCGCTAATTTTTCAACATTAGTCGGTTCGGTCCTCCAGTTGATGTTACTCAACCTTCAACCTGCCCATGGCTAGATCACCGGGTTTCGGGTCTACACCTTGCAACTAAACGCGCAGTTAACACTCGGTTTCCCTACGGCTCCGCTATTCGCTTAACCTCGCTACAAAATGTAAGTCGCTGACCCATTATACAAAAGGTACGCAGTCACGGTCTCTTGTCCCGAAGGACTGAACCGCTCCCACTGCTTGTACGTATACGGTTTCAGGTTCTATTTCACTCCCCTCACAGGGGTTCTTTTCGCCTTTCCCTCACGGTACTGGTTCACTATCGGTCAGTCAGGAGTATTTAGCCTTGGAGGATGGTCCCCCCATATTCAAACAGGATGTCACGTGTCCCGCCTTACTCGTTTTCATCAATGGTTAGTTTTCATGTACGGGGCTATCACCCTGTGCCGCTGCGCTTTCCAACGCATTCCACT
>NZ_JAKKRN010000106.1:0-515 GCF_025654245.1 Shewanella sp. SM29 | reverse complement strand
AACTCCTTGACGCGAAACGGGAAATGCGTAGAATACGCAGCCCTAGCCAACTGGAAGCGTTCGGCGCTCAGTGTGGTACTCAAGTTCTCTTACGAATATTGAGTTGCTCTTTAACAAGATAAAACAAGAAATCTGTGTGGGCACTCACAGGTGTTGAGTTAATCGAAACTGCTTAACCTTCGGGTTGGCAGTCAAAAATTTAAATCAATGTAACAATGAGTGTTCATAGTAATATGTACAGTTTGTTTCTGCTTTTAAGTGGGAACAAAAAATCAGAATTCATTGAGCCGCTGAAGTCGCAAGACGGAAGCAACAAAACTTTAATTGAAGAGTTTGATCATGGCTCAGATTGAACGCTGGCGGCAGGCCTAACACATGCAAGTCGAGCGGCAGCACAAGGGAGTTTACTTCTGAGGTGGCGAGCGGCGGACGGGTGAGTAATGCCTAGGGATCTGCCCAGTCGAGGGGGATAACAGTTGGAAACGACTGCTAATACCGCATACGCCCTACGGGGG
>NZ_JAKKRN010000105.1:0-518 GCF_025654245.1 Shewanella sp. SM29 | reverse complement strand
GGATAGAGATGCCAAAGATAAACTTAAAAATTATCTTTGGCTTTTTTAAGCCCGCTCTTTAACAATTTGGAAAGCTGATAGTATTTAATTGCATGAGTCTGTCATGTGATTAATTACAAAACGTTTAATGCGCAAGCATTGAACATGAGTTCTCAAACACTTTATTAAGTGTCTTGAATATTCAATAGTAAATTATGCTTAGTTGCATAGTTTACGTCTAAGGCGCGTCCACTTCTTTGGTCAGAAGTGAGACAAGTAAAACCAAGCTGGTCGCAATGCGACKCAGGTGAGTGAAACTCATTTGGGTTGTATGGTTAAGCGACTAAGCGTATACGGTGGATGCCTTGGCAGTCAGAGGCGATGAAGGACGTAGTAACTTGCGAAAAGCGTTGGCGAGCTAGTAACAAGCATTTGAGCTAACGATGTCCGAATGGGGGAACCCAGCAGCATAAGCTGTTATCGCAACATGAATACATAGTGTTGCGAGGCGAACGAGGGGAACTGAAACATCTAAGAAG
>NZ_JAKKRN010000104.1:0-521 GCF_025654245.1 Shewanella sp. SM29 | reverse complement strand
CCAGATCAAGTGTGGTGTGGCGACGTGACATATGTTTGGGTCGGTAATCGTTGGGCCTATCTAGCCGTTGTTCTTGACTTATTTTCCCGCAAGCCTATTGGATGGGCCTTGTCATTATCACCAGATAGTGCGCTGACCTGTAAAGCTTTGAAAATGGCATTTGAGTTAAGGGGTAAGCCTGAGAATGTGATATATCACAGCGATCAAGGTTCGCATTACACAAGCTTGAAATTCAGACAATTAATATGGTGCCTTCAGATTGAGCAAAGTATGAGTCGTCGCGGGAATTGTTGGGATAACGCACCAATGGAGCGTTTCTTTAGAAGTTTGAAATCTGAGTGGATCCCCGCCAGTGGTTATGGGAATTTTACAGAAGCAGATAAAGAGATCACAAATTACATCACTGGATATTACAGTGAGACCAGACCCCATCAATATAATGGTGGGTTAACGCCAAATGAGTCAGAACGTTTATATTGGAATGACTCTAAAATCGTGGCCAATTTTACTTGACCACTACA
>NZ_JAKKRN010000103.1:0-539 GCF_025654245.1 Shewanella sp. SM29 | reverse complement strand
CCCCCATTCGGACATCGTTAGCTCAAATGCTTGTTACTAGCTCGCCAACGCTTTTCGCAAGTTACTACGTCCTTCATCGCCTCTGACTGCCAAGGCATCCACCGTATACGCTTAGTCGCTTAACCATACAACCCAAATGAGTTTCACTCATCTGCGCCGCATTGCGACCAGCTTGGTTTTACTTGTCTCACTTCTGACCAAAGAAGTGGACGCGCCTTAGACGTAAACTATTCAATAAAGAATAATTTACTTTTGAATATTCAAGACACTTAATAAAGTGTTTGAGAACTCATGTTCAATGCTTTCGCATTAAACGTTTTGTAATTAATCACATGACAGACTCATGCAATTAAATACTATCAGCTTTCCAAATTGTTAAAGAACAATGCGTACCGGCTCGCGGCGCATTTAGCTCTGACTTCTCCTAAGAGAAGCTAAACAAGCAATCTGTGTGAACACTCAACAAACATTAAGTTAGTCGTATAGGTAAGGAGGTGATCCAGCCCCAGGTTCCCCTAGGGCTACCTTGTTACGACTTC
>NZ_JAKKRN010000102.1:0-552 GCF_025654245.1 Shewanella sp. SM29 | reverse complement strand
TTCTGGAATGAAAGGGTCAATAACTCGGTGTTTCATCCCCGCCTGAATCGCTAAATTGGTAAGGGCCAAAGCATATTCTGCGAAATGGCCTTCAACCATGCCCTTCCATTCACCATAACGGGCTTCATGGTGACAAATCTCCAACTGCTTTTGAATGCCTGTATCGAACACGCTTTGGTCGTTGATAATAATGCCCCATAAAGCCAAATGTAGGGTGTAGTAATTACTGCGATAGGTGACTTTTTTACTGGGTTTGGCGATATAGGCTTCCATGCTTTTTTGACAAAAACCAGCAGCTCTAAGCTTATCGCCGCTAAACCACGCATGTAAGGCATGCACTAAGTCATCAGTCGTATCTGGTTTACTATTGCGGGGGCGCCACTCCGCAGGAAATAACGCACAAGCTTGCTTCGCTATGGCTAAATCCCCTGCGGCCATGGCGTAACTAAAGCAATCAACAACGTTATGAGATTGCCCTCCTTCGGCGATATTATCACCAAGGAAATCTGGATAGTTAGGGTCGTAAGCCATTAACAGTGGTTTAATTTTATA
>NZ_JAKKRN010000101.1:0-557 GCF_025654245.1 Shewanella sp. SM29 | reverse complement strand
CACCGACGTCGACAACGGCGAAGCGGTATTCCAAGTGCAAACCAATGTCGCCGATGGCAACTACGGTTTCTTCAGCATTGATGCCGACGGTAACTGGACCTACACCTTAAACAACAGCCACAGCGACGTGCAGTCACTCAAGGCGGGTGAAACCCTGACCCGTGACATCACGGTCACCAGTGCCGATGGCACCGCCAGCCACACCGTGACCATCACCATTGTCGGCGCGAACGATCCCGCTGACATCACRGTCGGTAACGGCGACAGCGATGCCGGCACCGTCACCGAAGACGGCGATACCGACACCTTGCCAGGCACAGTACAAACGGTGGCCGGCACCTTAACCGTCACCGACGTCGACAACGGCGAAGCGGTATTCCAAGTGCAAACCAATGTCGCCGATGGCAACTACGGTTTCTTCAGCATTGATGCCGACGGTAACTGGACCTACACCTTAAACAACAGCCACAGCGACGTGCAGTCACTCAAGGCGGGTGAAACCCTGACCCGTGACATCACGGTCACCAGTGCCGATGGCACCGCCAGCCACACCGTGA
>NZ_JAKKRN010000011.1:0-152774 GCF_025654245.1 Shewanella sp. SM29 | reverse complement strand
GTCCATCCCAATCAACTGAGTTTTCGGGATGCGGCGAGTTATATCATCTTCAAGTTGACACAACTGTCATCACAAACACCGGGGAATGTCCCGAGAGACGTATTGGATATAGAACGAAATGCACGGCAATTTAAGCTGGATGGTAAACGGGAAAGGGCATATCCACGAGTTCTTAAAATGAGCAAAAACAAGTTCCCGGTTAGACCAAAGAAAAATGCCGTTCACTCTTAAGTGAACGGCATTACTCATAATTGAGGGTTTTTTTATGCCCGATCTACATCGATTTGAACTGAAAATTAACTCATTATCTCCAAAGATAATAGTTATGACTTTTTTATTATTTTTTCGCGACGGACCTTATCCCTAGAGTTAAATTCTTAATTAGATTTAATAGTTAGTAAGATCATGTCTGTGGTTTTAATTTTCTGCATATATGGTTTTTCAGCGGTTCATTTTTAATATTTAATTTCAACACGTTTTAATGTTTTTTATAGTTTGAATTGCTACTCAATATTTAAGTTCGTTATGTATTTATAAGATATTCATAATTTTATTAGATTTAAATCGGTACGTCATGTTGTTATTTCTATCTCTTGTTAAAGTGTAACCATTTGTTTGAGGTTAAATTGGTACGTCATGTTGTTATGTTTATTTTTTATGAAAGTGTAACAATATATTTTAAATTTTAAAATATAATAAAACAGATGTATTATTAATTGTAACTCCTTGAAATTACATTTAGTCTAATGATTTTATTGGTTAATTTTCTTGTGATTTAAAGGTTAAACTAAATTTAGTATGTCTATTTTTATTGGGTTTATAGCTAGGAGATATATATTCAATCTACCGTTCTGTTTATTGTCGTTTTCATTCTCATTATTCATATGTTAAAAGATGTATCACCAATAAATGCTAATGTTGGTTTTTGGTGTTCAATAATAATTAAAATAACAGTATTTAATGCGGATAAATAACGAATAAATCCTAGTTATCCAATATTAAATAATAAAATGTAATGACAAGAAGGAATGTCTATCCATGCGTATGTCCATTGTTGCATTAAGCATCACGGCCGCCTTATTGACGGCTTGTGGAAGTGACAAAAAGGCTCCTGAGCCAGTTGCTAAGGTCAACACAGCACCAACAACTGTCGATATGACCATTGATGTGTCGCAGTCTCTATTATTCACCGGCAAATTAGATGCGACAGATGTCGAAGGTGGTTTGACTTACTCTTTAGTTGATCCTACTGATTTAAAACTAGGTACTTTTACTCTAGTTAATAAGAATACTGGTGAATTCACTTATTCTTCCGATGCGAGTGAAGGTACTGAAGTTGTCAGATTTAAAGTATCTGACGGTCAGTATCAAGCAGAGGCCAGCTTAACGATCCATATCAGAAATGGCGATCCATTATATGCTTACCAGTGGCATTTAAAAAATACAGGACAGAATGCTTTTGCGCTAAACCGTGGTGTCGCTGGTGAAGATATGAATGTGAGTGGTGCTATTTCAGACCAATTTATGGGACAAGGCGTGATCGTCGCAGTGGTGGATAGCGGCTTAGAAATTGCTCATCCAGATCTGATGAACAACAGTGTGAATGGTGGCTCATACAATTTAATTACTGGTACTGTTGACCCTACACCTTTCTCCGGTTCTGCTGATGCTGCTCATGGTACTGCAGTAGGTGGGATTATTGCAGCCGAAGGTTGGAATGGTATCGGTGGTCGCGGTGTGGCGCCTAAGGCAAAATTGATTGGTTTCAACTTCTTAGATTCTGACCCAACAGGCAAAGTTAAAAATGTTCAAACATTTGAAAACTTTACAAAATCACATGGTGCCAGTGCCTACAGCGACAGTGCGCGTGTCTTTAACCAAAGCTATGGTTACAGTGTGCCATTTCCCGATAAATTTAATGAAGATGAAACCGAAGTTTATCAAGATATTGCAACTCAAAGCTTCGATGGTAAAGGCAGTATCTTCGTTAAATCGGCAGGTAATGGCTATAAATACTACCGTTGGAATACTTTTTGGATACCGGGAGATTACTTCACGGCAACGGCGGAAAATCCCGCTAACCATGGTTTACCTTTCCATAATTCCAACATGTCCTCTGACAATGCTAACATTTATAACTTAGTCGTTAGCGCGATTAATGCTAATGGTGAACTCTCTAGCTATTCATCTGTGGGCTCGAATATTTTTGTAACAGCCCCCGGTGGTGAAGATGGGGGTGATGATCCTGCGATTGTAACAACGGATTTTATGGGGTGTAAGAGTGGTTCAGCGATTGCAGAAGATCGTCCAAGCACGCCGTTCCACGGTGGGTTACATCCTTTAAACTCAAATTGTGATTACACTTCAACGATGAACGGTACCTCATCCGCGGCACCAAATACTTCAGGTGCAGTCGCTGTGATCATGAGTGCAAATCCAGATTTGACTTGGCGCGATATACGTCATGTTCTAGCCAAAACTTCAACCAAAGTGAAAGCTGATATTGCGGCTAAAACCGTTACTATTGATCAGGGTGAAGGTGCTCCAGAATATGCTGCTATTCCGGGATGGCAACAAAATGCTGCGGGTTATTCATTCCATAATTTTTATGGTTTTGGCCGTGTTAACGTCAGCGAAGCGGTAAAACTGGCTAAATCCTATGCTGAGGATTTAGGTGAATACGTGGTAACTGAATGGCAAGCAAGTCAAGAATTGGCAAAAACGATTCCTGATGCGGACGTCAATGGTGTCAGTGATACTCAAGTGGTGGCGGATGATTTAGTGATTGAAGCTGTACAAATCGAGTTAACGGCAGATCACTTACGCCTACCGGATCTGGCTGTTGAGCTAATATCTCCAGCAGGAACTAAAAGTGTGTTAATGACGCCTTATAATGGTTTGGTATATCAAGGTGTCATGGATAAAACCAACCCAGAAGATTTAGTAACAGGTTTCGATGCGACGCCTATGCTGTCTAATGCTTTCTATGGTGAATCATCAAAGGGGGAATGGACCATCAAGCTTATCGATGTAAATAGCGGGGACTACTCGTTTATTCAATTTGATAAAGGCCGTACTCCTATTTCTATTGCTAACGAAGCTGATGGTAAATTGAAAGGTTGGTCAATTCGTTTCCATGGCCACGCTGCCAAGTCTGCATCTTAAGGAGTATTAAATGAAAGCATTGAATCTATCATTAGTTGCAGTTGCTCTTATGTTATCTGCACAAGCTATGGCACATGACAAAATCGATTTGGATAAACCTCAGGAAGAAGTAAAAGAGGTTACTATGAGCCGAGCGCAATTCTTGAACTTAGACAGCCAATATTTTGTCAAAACTGACGCTGGCGTGGTGAAAGAAGCAAAACAGTTGACGAAAGGGCAAAAAGTGGTGACTCAGTCTGGTAAGCCATTTGCAGAAATGACAGGAAAATTAGTTGTTAAGCTCAAACCTGGTGTTTCTGCTGCGGATTTTGCAAAAGCTCATGGCCTGAAAGTGGATTGGCAGAACAAGAGTAATTTACTCTTGTTAGCCGCTGAAGAAGGCACAGATCTCATCAGCTTAGTGAACGCGATTAAGGCGTTACCCGAAGTTGAACGAGCTAAGTTAGATCGTGCCATTGCCAAACAAGAAATACAGTAGTTTTTGTTTGATTTAAAAGGGCCTGTTGGCCCTTTTTACTTTTTAATTATGCAAGTTCATCAGTAGCAAAGGCGATCAGCTTTTGCCAGAGTGCTTGGGCGACGGGGCCTAAAGGTGAGTGGGGTTTTCGCATCACATAGTAATCGAGTTGAATATTGTTTTGCCTTTCGCGTAGATCCAATGCAATCAATGCGCCTTGTTTGAGTGAATCTTCAATCATATAGTGCGGCAGCTTGCCCCAGCCCATACCACTTTGAATAAGCATTTTCTTGGTATAAAAATCATTAACATACCAACGTCGTTGCCCCGCCTGTACCCCAAACTCAATATTCGCAGTGCCTGAGCCCGTATCTTGGATCACGATTTGGTATTCATTAACGAGCTCTCGTGCGTAGGTCAGTGTCGGATGACGCTCAAGCATGCGCGGCGCGGCAACATCGAGAAGGCTACCGGTAAATAAATAGGCTAATTCTAAATGGCTCGAACGTATGGGCTCAATTCCGCCTGCGGAGATGATGATTTCAGCTTTATCTTGATTCAGCGCTTCGAGTGCACCAGTTAAAAACTCTTGTTTGAGAATAATTTGGGTATAGGGAAACTCATTTTGAGTCAGCTCTAAAATCGGCAAAATTCGAGCGAGATTAAAGGAGGCTTCAAAAGCTAAGGTGATGCTTGCTTCGTTACCTTTGGCTAAATGCTTCGCTACTTGCTTCATTTCTTGCGCTTCATTCAGTACCCGCAGGGTATGTTGCAGCAGTTTTCGACCTTGCTCAGTGATGGCGAGTCGATAACCTTCGCGATTAAACAGGATAAGATCGAGTTGGGATTCTAACTGTTTGATACTTTGGCTAATGGCGGGTTGGGTTTTATGTAGCTTGTCACTGGCAGCTTTGAGTGAGCCCGCCTCAGCTACGGTTTTAAACATCAGCAGTTGATCTAAGGTCACAAGGATTGCTCGCAATTTATAAATTATTAGTTTAGGAGATATTAGATTTTATTCCATATTTATTTATCTTTTATCGGCTCATAATCGATTCCATTCTCGCTCGTCGTCTGCGAATTTATGCCCAAGACTGACGGCAAATATCACGTTTAATGGGGTGTGTGCGATGCGATTTTTAAACTTATGTGATACCAAGGTTTTAAGTATCAATGGCTTAGTTGCAGAGGTTGATACACAGAAGTTATTCCTTTGTGCCAATACACTCAATCGCGCCGCTGCAACCGTCACACTGGCGATGAGCATAGTGTTTTTTATCTCGGGATTTGCCAAGTTATTTGGCGTGCCTATGTTCCATGTTCCGTTTACTTTGATGAATCTTCCCACCGGATTTGACTATTTTATTGGTTTGATGGAAGTGATTGGTGCCCTTGGGTTGTGTCTACGTGACTACCGAGTGCTATCGGCGAGCGGTTTACTGGCGATTATGATGGGGGCGATTTATTTCCACTTTAATTATGAAGCGCCGATTAATGCACTGCCCGCATTGAGTTTATCGGCTGGCCTCTTTCTGGTTATCAAACTGGATGAAATTATTGAGCGTTTAGTGCAATTTCAGCGGCAGTTGGTGCTGAATCGCTCCGCATTTTAAGCGTGCATTGAAGTGTTATGTAGAACCGTGAGTTAAGTGAGAAATGCTGAGTTTAAAGCCAGTAGTACAGATATAAGTTAATCAACACGAGAGGATTATGATGCAAGTTAACGCGAGTCGTATGCCTGTGCTATTTGTGCCCCATGGTGGTGGCCCTATGCCCTTGCTCAATGATGTTAATCATAGGGAGTTGCGTGCATTTTTAACTTCAGTAACAGCGCCAATGCCAACTCCGAAGGCGATTGTGTTGATCACTGCCCATTGGGAAGAATCTGTGGTGACTTTGTCGAGTAGCCCAAAGCCAAGTATTTTGTATGATTACTATGGATTTCCACCTGAGGCTTATCAGCTGACATATCCTGCACCCGGTGAGCCAGAATTAGCCGCACAGATTGCGAATATGCTATCGGATAAGGGCATCGCCGCCCGCTTAGATAGCGAACGCGCATTTGATCACGGTACTTTTGTACCACTTAAGTTGATGTATCCTGAGGCGAATATTCCCGTGGTGCAGATGTCGTTAGTCCACAGCCTCGATCCTAAAATCCATATAGCGATTGGGGAGGCTTTAGCGCCGCTGCGGGACCAAGGGGTGTTGATCGTGGGGTCTGGCATGTCGTTTCACAATATGCGGGCATTTTTCTCAAGCGATCTCACAGTGCAAAGCCGCAGTGCAGAATTTGATCATTGGTTGACGCAAACTTTAACGGCAAGTGTTAGTTTTGCCGAGGTAAAAACAGCGTTAATTCATTGGCAATCAGCCCCTGAAGCGCGTTTTAGTCATCCGCGGGAAGAACATTTATTACCGCTACATGTGTGTTTTGGTGCAGGCCATAATGGTTCATCCCATGCCGAACGCAACTTTAATGGTATTTTGTTAAACACGCTGATCTCTGGTTATATCTGGCAATAAATGGAGGGTAGGATTTCCCTCGTCGATAATAAGCCAAATTGAAGTTGTGTTGCGGCCAATAAAAAAGGTTCGTATCTATCGAAGATATGAACCTTTTTATATTCAGCATTGAGCTGTGGTGTAGCATTAGCTTAGCTGATTTACTCTTATGCGGTAAACACTAAACCCACGCTAAACAAGGTACTGAAAATCATGGTTAACTTAGCTGTACGGCCGAGTAACGGATTTAAGGCTTCACCAGAAACGGCATAAAAATCGCTACTGAGTTTGCGGGCAATAAGCAGAGATAATCCCGCAAGTAGTACTGGTAAACCGGGTAAAATACCGAATAAAAAGCCTGCGATGACTAAGCCAAAGGGCAAATAGATTAAAGCTTGATAAAGCACTTTTGCCTGAGCTTCGCCGATACGTACCGCTAGAGTATGCTTGCCCGCTTGGGTGTCGGTACGGATGTCGCGAGTGTTATTCACCAACATAATCGCAGCGTTAAACAAGCCAATCGCACAGCCTAATAACCAAGCATTAATAGTTGTATCGCCCGCCTGCAGATAATAACTGCCCACCACTGCAACTAAGCCAAAAAAAACAAATGCCGCTACTTCACCGAGCCCATGGGAGGCGAGGGGATAGGGGCCACCACTGTAGCCAAGAGCACCTAAAATAGCGGCTGCGGCGAGAATGGCGATGGGCCACCCTCCGTGCCAAATCAGATATGATCCCACGGCAAGCGCCATTAAGAGACAAAATATCATGGCATTGCGAACGCTTGTTGGTGAAATTAAACCACTTTGAGTCACGCGAATGGGCCCTAAGCGCTCATCTGTATCTATGCCGTTTTTAAAATCAAAATAGTCGTTAGCGAGGTTGACGGCGATTTGTAATAAGACAGCACACAACATTGAAGTGGCAGCGATTAACCAGCTGTAACTCTCAAGATGCAGGGCGAGAATGTTGCCTATCAGTAGGGGACCTATGGCCGCGGGTAGCGTACGGGGTCTTATTGCTAAAATCCAAGGATTCATGGCGTCCAGTCATTATTGGTAAATGGGAATGGTACCGAGCAAGGGCTCAATTAGCGCATAGCATAACAAGATTTAACACGAAAGTGAGCACTATCTAATAAACGCATTTAACAGAGTTTGAATTGGCGCACATATGTTCACTGATGCAGGATGAGATTTGTCGTTAAGTTCAAAGAAAATCAAAAAAGTCTGTGTTTCCATAGTTAATGTTAATGGAGGCTTTGTGCTGTCCATGACATAGGCGTAACGCTAAATACTTTGTTTAGTAGATAGCATAGGCGGTTGTTACCCTATGCTCGTTATTTTTTGCCGCTACAACAATGCCGATAAGGACATATTTGGATGCGTTTTGACAATAAGGTGGCATTAGTCACTGGGGCTGCAGCTGGGTTAGGTCGAGCGTATGCCATCATGTTGGCTGAACGGGGGGCAAAAGTGATACTCGTCGACCAGCCGTTATCGTCTTATGAGTCAATTTCCACCGACGGCGCTCAGACGAGCCAAGCCAACTTAGAATTAATGCAGACCTATTGCAGCATTATTAAACTCGGTGGAGATTGCATTTATTTTGTGCTTGATGTGAGTCAGCGAAATGAAGTGAATAGCATGATTGAAGAGGTGATCCTACGCTGGCATCGCATTGATATCTTGATTAATAACGCGGGCGTTTATGGTGCTTGTCCCTTTGAGCACATTAAACTTGAGCAGTGGCAACGGCAATTGGATGTCGATCTCAATGGCAGCTTTTATCTCACTCAAGCTGTTTGGCCTTATATGCAACAACAGAATTTTGGCCGGATAATGATGACAACGGGAGTTTCGGCCTTGTTCGGTGACTTGCACCAAGTTGGTTTTAGTGCGAGCAAGATGGCGCTGGTCGGCATGGTGAATAGCTTATCATTAGAAGGTGAAATTCATAATATTCGAGTCAATAGCTTATGCCCTCAGGCCGTAACCGCGATGACGGCCAAACATTTAGCGAGTGCGATTCAGCCGCTATTTTCCTTTGAATCATTAACGGCTACTACGGCTTTCTTGGTGAGTGAACAGGCGCCAAATGGTCAACATCTACTCGCCGGAGCGGGCAGTGTTAGCCACGGCATGTTTGTCGAGTTTCAGCCTATGTATTTTAATGAAGGTCTTTTTACGCCAGATAACCTCGCGCAGCAGTGGCCACAGTTACACCAATCCTTCCCCGTGACTTTGCACTCCTGTGGAGAGGATAAGGTTTTGTCTTGGTCTAAGTTAAGTGCGCTAGAACATCACATTAAAATCGATTGATTCATCATGCTTGTATTTGAACTAAGCCTGCATCTATAGCGATTTAAATGCAGTAAGTGGCTCAATAAAGCCGTAAATGCTAAGCACAATAAATAACACAGATACTCCAACGTGCCTCGTTTAATTCCTCATCGTTGAGTGATGATTTGATTGTGAATCATCGATAGAAGACTGGTCAGCTTAAGGCTAACTGAGTTACCCTTTAAGATTAATTGCTAATTACGCAGTAGGATCCCATGAGTCAGGTATTAGACGATCTTTTATCATTACTTTCCCTTGAGCAAATTGAAATTGGCCTCTTTCGTGGTCAAAGCCAAGATCTGGGTTTTGGGCATGTGTTTGGTGGTCAAGTGATGGGCCAAGCACTGAGCGCCGCAAAACAGACAGTAGCTGCTGAGCGTAAGATCCATTCATTACACTCCTACTTTTTACGTGCAGGTGACGAGAAGTTGCCGATTGTTTATGAAGTAGAAAATATGCGTGATGGCGGTAGTTTTAGCGCTCGTCGGGTTAGTGCTATTCAAAAAGGTCGGCCGATTTTTCATATGACCTGCTCCTTCCAAGAACCTGAGGAAGGTTTTAGTCATCAAGCCGCTATGCCGCAAGTACCCGGACCTGAAGGTTTGTTGAATCAGCAGGAATTGGCGCTGACGATGCGGGATAAAGTACCGCCGAGCATACTTGAAAAGTTTATGGCCGATGCGCCAATTGAGATGCGATTGGTCAATCCACTGCACCCTTTTGCGCCTAAAGAAACCGAGCCGTACCGTTATGTTTGGATGAGGGCTAATGGTCCTATGCCAAATGATGCCCATATCCATGAATATTTACTCGCCTATGCCTCAGACTTTAACTTTTTAGTCACGGCAGCTCAGCCCCACGGTGTATCCTTCTTAAGTCCTGGGGTACGAATGGCGACGATCGACCATGCGATGTGGTTCCATCGCCCGATTAATATGGGAGAGTGGTTGCTTTACAGTATCGATAGTCCTAATGCTAGCGGTGGCAGAGGTTACGTTAGAGGGCAGTTTTTCAATCAACAAGGCGAGTTAGTGGCTTCTTCTACCCAAGAAGGCCTGATACGCATGGTAAAAGGACGTTAGTATGTATCTGAAAATAAAATCGTTTATATTGTTCTCTCTCATGGCTGTCTTGCTCAATGGCTGCGTGACTGTAACACCTGATCAACCGATTATCATCAATGGCGCAGCTGGCTATCTAGAGAAGATCCCATTACCTCAAGGCTGCCAAATCATTATTGCCATTATTGATTTGAATACTCCAGGTGTCATCGTCGCACAAAAAACCTTCAATATCGCCAGAGCACCTGTGCCATTTAAATTTACATTGCCCGCTAAATCGATCGATAAAAGTATCCAATATGGCGTAGTGGCGATGATTAAGTTTCAAGACCAAGTGATCTTCCAAACCTATGACAGGTTCCCAGTTATCAATAATGATAAGTTCACGACAGAAGTGTTAATGAAGGCGGTGATGGCTAATTAACCACTGGCCACAACTGCAATAATATTGTTCTTATATTGATGAAGATTTAGCCCTTTCAATTCTATATTGAAAGGGCTTTTTTGTGGTCAATAATCCGCTTGCTATGCTGTAAATGTGAGATTAAGTATTAACTTGCTCTATACAGGATTAAGAATATTAATGCATAAGTTAGTTAATTTTTATAAGGGGTATCATTTTGTAAAATATCATACAAATACAATATGTATATATTTTGTTAAATTAATGATGTGATTTTTGTTGTTTATTGTTTCGTAAAGGATCTTTTGCGTTTATTTTGTAACTAATGATATTTATAAAAAAGAATATTTATTTACGGGTATTCATTCTGTTTAACCTAAGAGTATTTTTGAGCTGACACTTAAAGGTTAAATTTAAATATATGATTTAATGTTTATTATTTGTTTTTATCGATTTTTATACTACGACTTATCGTTGGGACATAAAACAGTCTGATAAAGGTTATATGGATTTATTTTAACAAGGTATGAGCTTGTTCATCATTTACTGAATTACGTTCTGTTAATTTGCTGTTTTAATTTGTATCATCGCGTGTTACAAATTGTCGCGATAAAACTCAGTGATCATCATCACAGTAAATTGAATGGTTATTCATAAAAAATGTCAGTTACGGGTGATGTTTTTGGTTGCCGCAGCGTTTTCATGCCACCCAAACCTGAGTTTTATAAATCATACAACTTATAAGAATTAGGGAAGTCACAATGAAAACTAAAATAGCATTAGCAGTGTCTATGGCACTGTTATCGTCGTCGGCAAATGCACAAACCGTATTATCACCTACGGGTGAAACCTTGCAGTTAGATATTCCAAGTGAATTACAAGTCACTTCATTACGCGGTAACGCTGCCGGAGCTGAGGTTAAGTTTGTACCAGAAGCAGATTTAGGTGAGGGTGAATATACTTATATCGTTCGTTTACGCGATAGTTCGGTTGCTAATTACCAAGGAACTATTCCAGGATTGAAAGCGACTAGTTCACAAAGAGTGCAGGTAAACGGTACTTCAAAGGTTGCTGTGAACGGTAAACTTGATGCTTCTAAAGCTGAAGTCAAAAGTTATGTTAGTTATTTGAAAGTAAAACAGAACCGATTTTTAGCTAACGCGAGTGCGGCTATTGGCACCAATCTGCAACCATTAACGACATATCAGTATGCGTTAAACGGTATGGCGGTTCGCATGACTCAAGCTCAAGCGAAGAAAATGGCTGAGTTACCTGAGGTTGCGTTTGTTGAGCGCGAGCGTATGGAGCAAATGGAAACCGATGTCAGTCAAGCGCTTATCGGTTCTCCTAATGTATGGGATGGCAGCGCGACGGGCACGAAAGCCATGGGGGAAGGCGTGATCGTCGGTATTATCGACTCAGGTATTAACTCAGATCATGCTTCTTTCGCTGATGTTGGCCAAGATGGCTATGACCACACAAACCCATTAGGTCAAGGCATCTATATTGGTGATTGTAAAACTGATTTCGCGAGCATGTGTAATGACAAGTTGATTGGAGTTCGCAGTTACTCTGAGATAACAAATAACTACGACGATGCAAAAGTGTTTGGTGACACCCCTCCAGCTAAAAATGGTGAGGATTACGGTGGGCATGGTACTCACGTTGCGAGTACCGCAGCAGGTAACATCCTAGTGAATGTGCCTTATGTGCAAGGTGAAACAGGTAAGTTAGAAAGCGATGGCCTTGCGACAGGCCTTGAATTTAAACAAATCTCAGGTGTTGCACCACATGCAAACATTATAGCTTATCAAATTTGTAATCCGGGTAATGCGGGCGACACTTATTCTGGCTGCCCGACCGCACCGATTTTAAAAGCCTTAGATGATGCGATTAAAGATGGCGTCGATGTGCTGAACTTTTCTATCAGTGGTGGTGGAAACCCGTGGAATAGTGCGACGGAACAAGGCTTTTTAGCCGCGCGTAATGCGGGGATTTTTGCTGCAGTGGCTGCGGGTAACACTCGTGCCGCGACAAGCACGAGCCCTGCGATTAATCAAACACCTTACTCTACGCCTAAAAATGCACCTTGGTATACTTCGGTCGCTAACTCGACTCATAACCGTGACATAGTACGCGCCGTGGAATTTAATGGTAAAAACTATCATTACACTGCTGGTTCTGGTCCGGTTCAAACTGAAGTGCTCAAAGGTGTGCCCCTTTATGCTGGCGCAATCGATGCGACCAATTTTGAAGCCTGTAAACCGTTCCCAGCAGATGCCTTTAAAGACAAGATCGCCGTTTTAAGACGCGGTGTTTGCTCATTCGATATCAAAGTGGCCGCAGCAATGGCCGCTGGCGCTAAGGGTGTGATTGTTTTCAATAGAGATGGTGAAAATAATGCGCGTCTGACTATGTCGGGGCTGGATAAATTGAATATTCCAGCGGTATTTATTGGTGATATTGATGGCTTAGAATTGATTGCTGCTATGGCGGCAAATCCTGCTCTTGAAATCACGCTGTCTCCAACCCCTAAAGTTGCCAGTAAAGAAGCGGATGTTTTATCTGCCAGTTCATTGATTGGACCTAATCTGACTAACGATGTACTCGTACCCTATGTTGCTGCACCGGGCAGTGACATCTACGCTGCTTATTCCGACCAACAGTTTGGCCATGATGAAACAGGTACAGATCCTGCCGATTTCACTTTGATGTCAGGTACTTCAATGGCGAGTCCTCACGTTGCCGGTGCTGGTGCGTTACTTAAATCGCTGCATAAGGATTGGACGCCAGACAACATTCGTTCTGCGCTAATGATGACGTCAACGACAGCCCAAGCCATGAAAAAAGCCGATGGTAAAACCGTTGCTGATCCGTTTGACGTAGGAGCCGGTCGTATTCGTGTTGATTTAGCGGCAAAAACGGGCTTAGTGATGGATGAAAGTGCCTTAAACTACGAGATTGCTAATCCTTTGACAGGTGGTGATCCACGTAAGCTAAACATTCCAAGCATGGCTGATTCACGTTGTATCGATACTTGTACTTGGACACGTACTGTTACTGCAACGGCTGATGGTAGCTGGACTGCAAAAGGCGTTTCCGCAACGGATAAATTCGCGTTAACTGTGACGCCAGAAAGCTTTAATCTCAAAAAAGGTGAAAGCCAAACGATTACAGTGACTGCGGATGTGACTGACGTCGGTGCAAGTTGGGGCTTTGGTAACTTAGTATTAACGTCCGATACTTTCCCAACGGCTAATATGCCGATCGTAGCTAAGATAGCTAAACGCGATTTACCTGCTTTGGTTAATGTTTCAGCCTCACGTGATGCAGATGAACGTAATTTGGCGCACTTGAAAGCGATTGATCTACCCGGTGTTGCGGCGACAGTGACTGCACTTAAATTAAGCGCTACTTATGAATCAAGTGTGAAACAGGATTCAAATACCGATAGTGCATTTGATGATTTGGCCGATGGCGTAAAAGTATTTAGCTTTAATGTTGAAGATAAAGCTTTATATTTCAATGCATCAATCGGTAATACAACCTCTCCTGACTTAGACATGTTTGTGATACTCGATAAGAAAGACGGTAGCAAGCTTTCTATCGCGGCATCTTCTGCGTTTGGCGGTTCAAAGGAAAGTGTATCCATTAAGAACCCAGTGAAGGGTGAGTATATTGTCGTTGTACAAAACTATCAGGCATCTGCAGCCGATGCGGATGATGCCTTTAGTTTGAAACAAGTAACCTTATATGATGAAGCGGGTGATAACTTAACTGCAAATCTTACGGGTGATCATAAAGATTTCAATGTCAACTTAGCATGGAAACAAGCGATGCTAGTGGGAGATGCTGGCATAGCTATGCTGACGCTGACCACCACTGATGACAAAGTCGCACCTGTTAAAATTCCGGTCGTATTTGAGCGCGTTAGTGATGACGTATTACCTCCTCTAGGCAGTACTGTTTCTGGTGAATTAACACCTGGCACCGCTAAAGTGATGAAGACACGTATTGAAGCGAACAAAACGCAAGAAACCCGTGTTTACACCCTAGAGGCGTTATTACCTGAAGGTCATGAAGTGGCTAATATTAGCCATCAAGGTGCGCAAGTGGGCAATAAGATCACTTGGACTATCGAAATGGCCTCTGCTGCTGCGGCATTAGATGTCACATTTGACTTAGTGCCACGTAAGGCGAGTCAAGACAACATAGTGGCATTGACCAACAAAGTGAATAACGACTCGGCTGAAATCTTGAAGCAGGAGTATCAATTTGATGTTCCAGAAGTGGCGCCAGTCGCTGTGATTGAAGCTCCTGCCACTGTCCAAGAAGGTAAACCTTTGTTCATCGATGCGAGCAAGTCGTCGGATGCCAACAATGATCCTTTGACCTACAAATGGACTCAGTTAGGGGGCACCAGCTTTAACTTTGACGCTAATGCGGCCAAGCTTAATCTCGTTGCACCAAACGTGAGTGGCTCTGCTCAGACTGTTTCATTCCAACTGACAGTATCTGATAACCACGGCAATAAAGATTCAAGTGTTGTGTCTGTATCTGTGACTGAAACACCAGCCAAGAAAGATGATGGTGGTGCCTTAGGTTGGTTAAGCTTGTTGTTGCTACCTTTTGCTTTTGGTCGTCGTAAACAAGGCTAAACCCTCAGAGTAAAATCGGAAGGTTTAATGGTAAGAGAGAAGGGCTGATATTGATATCAGCCCTTTTTGTATTTGCTGGTTTGTGTTAGCGATTTGACATTAAAAAATCGACAAATGCGCGGTCTGCTTGGCTGACGGGGCGCTGCTTTTTCCATGCAATATGGAGGTTTAAAAATACCGGTGGATCGAAGGGTTTGGCTAAAATGTCATCTTTTGAGCTTATCGCCATCTCAAGTACACTGGTGATCCCAAATCCTTGGGAAACAATCTGTTTAATCAGATTAATCAAATTGGTCTCGAAGGCAATATTGGGCTTTTTGCCTAATTCTTTGGCTTGAGAGAGTATCCACTCTCGGTGGAAATAACCTGTTTTGAACATCACTAATTCATGGTCGAAAAAGTCATGTAGACTCACAGCGCTATGTTCCGCTAAAGGGTGTTCGGCACCCATAGCGATCACCATTTGCTCACGGATCAACAACTGACTATCAAATTCGGGCTGTAGGTCTTGGGCGGTAATGATCGCAATATCCACTTCTTCCTGTTGCAACATGCGCAGTGCATCCCGCGTCCCGCCTTCAAACAGTGATAGTTTCAACTCGGGGTATTTATGCCGAAAAGCCATTAAGCGCGAGGGGAGATAGAAAGAACCCAGCATGCCTGGCACGGCAATGCGGACCTCTCCCGAGGTGAGATTGGCCATGGCGCGGATTTGCGCTTCGGCCTGCTTAACTTGTTTTAGGATCAAAGTGGCGTGTTGATGCAGGACTATACCTTCGGCCGTGAGTGTGAGCAGTTTATCATTCTTGTTGCTCGTACGATTGACTAAGGTGACGCCGAGTGCGACCTCTAAGCGCTTGATACTTTGACTTAACGCGGGCTGAGCCATATTCAGTTTCTTGGCTGCGGCGGTAAAGCTGCCGGTATTGGCAAGGGCATCTAAATGTTTGAGTTGGCGAATATCCATTAATCGGGCTCGTACTATTTTATCAGTGGCAAGATGTGTACTTTTGGCGCGCTATTTCTATAACAAAAATCAATGATTACGATAGATATTATCTATTATTGTTATGTTATGCCCAGTGATAATCTTTGTCTATCCTATGAGTGATACTTGGTCGAGGCTCCCGTGCAAGCCGTATTAGATACTATGATTGACAATAAACAGCGTGACACCCGATTGATGTGGGCGCTCTGCGTCGCTTCAGTGGTGGTCTATATCAACTTGTATTTAATGCAAGGCATGTTGCCGCTGATTGCGGAACATTTTGCGGTATCAGGCTCTAAAGCAACCTTGATCCTGTCGGTGACCAGTTTTTCCTTAGCCTTTTCATTGCTCTTGTATGCGGTACTGTCAGATCGTATCGGTCGACACACTCCAATCATTGTCAGCTTGTGGTTATTGGCATTGTCTAACTTGCTATTAATCTGGGTGCCGGATTTTAATGGGTTAGTGCTAGTGCGATTGCTACAAGGTGCATTACTCGCTGCCGTACCTGCGATTGCCATGGCGTACTTTAAGGAGCAATTATCACCAAGTACTATGCTGAAAGCCGCAGGCATTTATATTATGGCGAACAGTATTGGCGGGATTGTTGGACGTCTGCTAGGTGGTTTAATGTCGCAGTTTTTATCTTGGCAAGAATCTATGTGGTTGCTGTTTCTAGTGACGTTAGCAGGGGTGGCTTTAGTGAACTATTTGCTGCCTTCACTTGCCGATGCGCAGTCGATGTCACCCAGTAACACTGAGCCTTCCTTATCAAAACGCGCCCGTTTAGCGCAAGATCTTCATGGCTTTAGTCATCATCTCACCGATGCGCAAATGCGTTTGGTCTACGCGATTGGCGGCTTGACCTTTATGATGATGGTGAATCAATTTAGCTTTATTCAACTGCATTTGATGGCTCCACCCTATGAATGGAGTCGTTTCCAAGCAACCTTGATTTTCCTGTGTTATTCCAGCGGCACTATTGCGTCATATTTTACTGCGAAATGGCTCGCCAAATTTGGCCAACATAAGTTGTATCAGTGGTCTTGGTGCGTGATGTTGCTCGGCAGTTTACTGACCCTGTTTGATACCACTTTGACCATTAGCTTAGGTTTTTTAATGACCGCCTGTGGGTTCTTCCTTACCCACAGTTGTTGTAATTCCTTTGTTGCAATGCGGGCCAGTCGTGATCGAGCTAAGGCAACATCACTCTATTTATGCTGTTATTACTTAGGTGCTGCGATTGGCGGCCCTTATTTGATGATGTTTTGGCATGAGGCACAGTGGCGCGGTGTGGTGATGGGATCGTTAACCTTATTAGCTTTGATCGCCTTAGCAATCACCCGTTTGCATTACCATCAAACTCATGTCAAACGGGCGTTAGTCTAAAGCTTAAATATGCCCTTTAGTCATCGGAATTAATGTATTGTTTGCGGTCTAAATCGTATTTACGCATTTTGTCGTAGAGGGTTTTGCGGGGCAGTTCTAGCTGCTCCATGGTCTGCTTAATACTGCCCTTGTTGTGGCTAAGTGCTTCTTCAATCAGTACCCGTTCAAAAAACTCTACCCTTTGTAGCAGGGACATACTCGAGTGCAGGCTTGGAGTATTGCCTAATGTGCCAGCAAAGGCGGCTTCTCCGCCCAGCAGCACAAAGCGTTCGGCGAGATTACGTAACTCACGCACATTGCCTGGCCAGTCGTGGGAAGTAAGTATCGCGTTTTGCTCCGCATTTAAGGCGATAAGCGCTTTGTGATAGCGTGCCGATGCGACGCGGGCAAAGTGTAAAAAGAGTAACGGAATATCTTCACGGCGATCTCTCAGGGGAGGGATGGGCACAGTCACCAGATTTAAGCGATACAACAAGTCTTGGCGAAATTCCCCGGTGTCACACAGACCTTTTAAATCGACTTTTGTAGCCGCTATCACGCGAATATCTAAGTTGATGCTCTTGTTAGAACCTAAACGTTCAACCTTACGATCTTCAAGCACTCGCAGCAGTTTTACTTGCAGAGACAGTGGCGTACTTTCAATTTCATCTAAAAATAACGTGCCACCATTGGCATATTCAAATTTGCCAATGCGCATCTTATCGACGCCAGTAAAGGCCCCCGCTTCGGCGCCAAAGAGTTCACTTTCAATCAGGTTTTCGGGGATTGCACCACAGTTGATGGCGACAAAGTTGGCTTGGCTGCGGCTGCTGTGGTCGTGTAAATAGCGGGCAACAAGTTCTTTACCTGTACCGGTTTCGCCTTCAATTAACACATCCGCAGGCGTATCTATCACTTGCGTTATGATGTGGCGCATACGGTTGATGCCGACACTGTTGCCCAAAATACGAGGGCCCGGTACGCTTTGGCTTTCGAGATCCTTTTTAAGCTTGCGGTTCTCTAAGGTCAGACTGCGTTTTTCTAAGGCGCGTTTAACCACATCGAGTATATGTTCGTTATTAAAGGGTTTTTCAAGAAAGTCGTAGGCGCCTTGTTTTAAGGCATTGACTGCCATGGCAATATCACCAAAACCAGTGAGTAGGACAACGGGGAGATCGGGATCTTGCAGACGGATTTGTTGCATTAAGCTGATGCCGTCTAATTGTGGCATGTTGACATCCGATATCACCATTCCCGCCCAATCTTTATGCAGCAACTTAGCGATACCTTTGGGTTCTGTGGTGGCGAGCGCCTTAATGCCCTCCAGTTCAAATAGTTGAACGAGAACTGTGCCTATGTGCGGCTCATCGTCGATGATGAGAACAGAATAATCTTGAATTGAATTGGGCACACTCATAAAACTAACGTTCCTCGAGCAAGTAAATAGGTAAAATAATCTGGAAAATAGCGCCACCCTCTTCGGCATTGGCAACGTTAATTTGGCCTTGCATGGATTCGATAATACGTTGTGAAATCGATAAGCCTAGCCCCAATCCGTGCCGTTCGTTGGTGGTAAAGTAGGGTTCGAAGATTTTCTCCATTTGGCTTTCACGTACACCCGGGCCTGAATCTTGGATGCTGATGCAAAACTTATCTTCACTGGTCACGCGGATAACCAATTGGCGTTTAACCGATTGTTGCATAGCGACAATGGCGTTGCTCATAATGTTGACAAACACTTGTTGTAATCTAACCTTATCGCCCCAAACCTGATAGTTGCCGTTGGGTAATTGCACATCGAGTTCAACACCCTGTTTATCAATTGCAGGTTGAACTATGGTCAGGGCTTGCTTGATACAGCGGCCAATATCGGTTGCGCTATCAGCGCCTTGGCTCTTGCGGGTAAAGCTTTTAAATTGCCCAACAATATCGGCTAATCTATCGGTAAGTTCAATAATAATCTTGATATTATCCAGTGCCTTATCTTGCATATCACGTGCGAGAAAAGTTTGGGTATTTTGGGCATAGCTGCGAAGTGCCGCGAGTGGTTGATTGAGTTCATGGTTAATACTGGCGGATAAACTGCCGATCACTGTCAGTTTTGCCGCTTGGATCAGCTCGTCTTGAGTATCTTTGAGCTGATTGTTGGCTTGCTGTAAGTCCTGAGTGCGTTCTTCAACTCGCTGTTCTAACAGGCTTTGCGCTAGTTGCATTCGGTGTAGATTGCGACGGCGCTCGGCGTTAAATAGGATGCTGAGTGCCAGCAAAAGATAAATACTAGCTGACAGTAACATCAGCGCGGGCAAAGAGGTCAGTAAAGGTTTGATTGGCGCTAAGATGTGTACTCGCCAGCCTGCCTTAGCCATTGATTGGTGGATGTCCATGTATTGTTCATGGTCTGTACCCGTTTGCAGTTGGTATAGCATAGCTTGACTACCACTTTCATAGGGCGGCTTCATCAACAACTCTCCTATGGGACGTTCTGCATAGCGTTTTGAGGCATTAAGGGCATATTGCTTGGCTTGGGTAAGCGGGGTTAGTGATTTTAACCGCCATTCATCGATACTGGAAATAAAGACGATATCTTCAGGATCACTGATAAGGAACTGATACTGACCCGCAATCGCGATACTGGTACTTTGTTGCTCTATGTCGGCAATATTAACTTTGACTATGATGGCTCCAAGTATGCCTTTACCACCTTGTTGATAAATAGGGTAAGAGAAATAAAATCCGCGCTTATCTGAGCTGGTACCCACTGCATAATAACGGCCTAGATTGCCCGAGATAGCATCTGTGTAATAGGGTCTAAAGGAGTAGTCCTTGCCAATAAAGGAAAAACTTTGTTGCCAGTTACTGGCGGCAATGGCGATACCTAAGGCATCAATCAGATAGATATCGGATGCTTCGGTGACATGCTGAATTTCTTCGAGATATAAATTAAGCTCTTGGACTTTATCAGGATTCTGCTGGTCGTTCAGGACATTGGCGAGCATTGGGTTAGTCGAGAGCACGTGGGGAATACTTTCGTAGCGCGATAGTGCACCATCGAGAAAACTGACTAATTCCTTTAGTTGTTTCTCCGATTGCTTTTGGATCTCGATTTTACCTTGATGCAAATGCACCCAGTAGGTCAGTTTGAGGGTTGCAAATAGGCCTGCAAGTAACACAACGGTCAGAAAGAGGCGTTTCTTGGCCTTAGGCGTCATGGGCAACATGGTGGTTATCCTGATAAAGCAACGGGATCAATAACTGATACTGCGCATAATAAAACAAAGCGAGCCTGACTAGGCTCGCTTAAAATCTATCTGTAATCAAGGGGTAATCTCACAACCTTGAATTGCAGACTAATATCCACGCATCGAATCCAACCATTCAGGTAAGAAGAGTGAAATCTGTGGTACATAAGTAATCAGGGCTAAGAAGGCTAGCATCACGAGTAACCAAGGCAGAACCGACTGAATCACCCAACCAATACTGCGCCCCGTGATCCCCGCGGTGACAAAGAGATTGAGTCCCACCGGCGGCGTTAGCATACCGATCTCCATGTTCACGACCATTATGATACCTAAGTGGATAGGATCTATGCCTAATTGCGTTGCAATAGGGAACAGAATTGGCGCCATAATGAGTACAATCGCCGATGGCTCCATAAAGTTACCGGCAGCAAGCAACAGTAAGTTAACGATGATCAGGAATCCCCAGGCGGGTAAACCCATGCTAACAATATACTCAGCAATAATGTGAGGGATACGTTCTGTGGTTAATACATGCGCAAATAGCATAGCGTTAGCTATGATAAACAGCAGCATGATACTGACCTTGGCACCATCGCGCACAACATGACGTATGTCTTTGTCGATAGGCGTTTTAATCAGTCCTAAGAACATATGGCCTAAGTTACGCACAGTTGCTTTGGCTAAGTTTTCACCTTGATTACGCCATACCACGTCTTTTAATGGCCCGATATCACGGTAGCCAAATACCGCAATAAGGTAAGCATATACACAAGCCACAGCTGATGCTTCGGTTGGGCTAGCGACGCCACCATAGATAGAGCCTAATACGATAAAGATGAGTGCTAATCCACCCATTGCCTTGGCACTTGAAATCCCCAGTTGTTTAACGCCAGGGAAAGGACGTGAGGGCAAGTTTTTAAAGCGGGCAACGATATAAATGACGATCATCAATATAAATCCCATCATTAAACCTGGGATTAAGCCTGCCATAAACATTTTTGCAGCCGACACTTCAGTTGCTGCGGCATACACTAACATGACGATTGAAGGTGGGATCAAAATCCCGAGAGTGCCAGAGGTCGTGATCACGCCTGCAGCAAATTTTTCGGGATAACCTGCTTTTACCATGCCGACTATGACGATAGAACCAATTGCCGCAACAGTCGCAGGAGATGATCCAGAAACTGCAGCAAACAGCATACATGCCATAACGGATGCCATTGCTAATCCACCACGGACATGTCCAATACTGTCCATGGCAAAATCGATAATCCGTCTAGCAACACCACCCGTTGATAGGAAGGCGGATGACAGAATAAAGAAGGGGATTGCGAGTAAAGTGTAATGCTCTGATGAAGACTCATACAGCTTGAGTGCAACTGAAGCTAAGGAGTCATTCGAGAACAATAAAATCGTCAGCATGCTGGAAAAACCTAATGCGATAGCGATAGGCATACCGAGAAACATACATACGAATAGGGCGGTAAATAGGGTTGCAATAGCCATTATTTAGCCTCCTTTTGGTCAGAGACTGGATCTACTTTAGCGTTTTTAGCGCTCTCATCGATTAAATGCATACTTTCTTTCGCTTCATCGGCAAATTGGAAGCCTGAGACTTGGTCACGCAGAATGGCGATAAAGAGTTCGACGAAACGCCAAGTCAACATAAAAAAGCCAATGATTAAAATACTTTGAGATAACCAAATCGGTATTGCGCCATCTTCAATATCGATTTTTAAAGTGTTCCAAGCAAAATCTGGATCGAGGCTTTTTAATATAAATTGTGGGAAATGTATGTCTTCCATAGGCAAACCGATTTGATACATCTGGCTTAAGTAATCCCAACTGCCTTTTAAAAAGAGTCCGCAGTAGACGATACAAACAAAGGCGGTAATAAGAGATACTATCTTTTTAGCCTTTGGCGCTAAATTTTTAACAAACGCATCGACACCAATATGGGCACCGACTTTAACCCCATAGGACATACCAAATAACACAAACCAACCGCAAAAGGTTAATGTAAGTTCTTGGATCCAAAGAAAACCCGTGTTGAAGAAGAAGCGAGCGACGACTTCTGAAAACACTAACAGCGTCATCAGAGTGATCAATAAATTGAGCACACCTTCTTCAACATAACCAAATATTCGCGATATCACAGCCATAATCCCCTCGCTGAAATGGCCGCCTAAGCTCGGTTGAGCTTAGGCGACTATCATCATTATTATTTATTTGCAGCTACAGCAGCATCAATCACATCTTTACCGATTTGATCTTCAAACTTAGCCCAAACAGGTTTCATTACCTCAACCCATTTTTGACGTTCAGCAGGAGACAGAGTCACTAACTGTGAACGTTTAGAATCAAGGATTAACTGTTTGTCTTCATTGTCTTTTTCAGCAGCAATCTTGTTACCTAATGCGATAGATTCGTCTAAAGCTTCTTTGATGATCTTACGTTTGTCAGCAGGTAGACCTTTCCAGAAAGTGTCAGAGGTCACGACCATATAGTCGAGAACACCGTGATTACTTTCAGTGATTTGGCTTTGCACTTCATAGAACTTTTGTGAATAAGTATTTGACCAAGTGTTTTCTTGACCATCGATAGCGCGGGTTTGAAGTAGAGTAAATACTTCAGAGAAAGGTTTTTTCACAGGGATTGCACCAACAGCATCAAACTGGGCTGCTAGAACATCAGATGCCATAACGCGGAATTTCAAGCCTTTTGCATCAGCAGGATTTTTAAGTGGTGTGTTAGAGGAGAACTGTTTCATACCATTGTGTAAATAACCCAGACCGACAATTCCTTTACGGCTCATGGAGTTCAGTAATGTTTGACCAGCTTCACCTTGTTGGAAACGGTTCACGGCATCCATATCATTGAATAGGAAAGGTAAATCGAATATTTGTAGACGTTTAGTGTAACGCTCAAACTTTGAGAGTGAAGGCGCGACAAATTGTACGTCGTTTAACAGCAGTGCCGCTAATTCGTTGTTATCCCCAAATAACTGTGAGCTAGGAAATACACTGACTTTGTATTCACCTGGTAAACGTTGTTCAACGAGTTCTTTAAATTTAAGTGCCATTTGGCCTTTAGGTGTGTTTTCTGCCACTACGTGTGAAAACTTAATTTCAATCGGTTCTGCAAATACGTTAAAACTGGTCGCAAATACGGAGGCAACAGCGAGCATTTTGACTAAGGTTTTGAGTGGACGGGTCAATCCAGTTTGTTGATTCAATATCATCTTGAGTTCCTTTTTCTGTTGTTAGGATTTGTCCTCAGTCTTGGTTAGTTTGTTACCAAGTTTGAGTAGGAATACAGCCTTGATTTCCCTGAGGTCTGTCTTACTAAAGGCAAATACCACGCCAACTTACACTGGCTTCTGTAAGTGTTTGGTTACTAAAGTGTAGTTCATTTGATGTTTGTCACACTTTTAGTTTGGTGGGTGAGATCTCGCTCACAGTGATTTTGTGTTTGGGTGGAAACCCACCCATAGTGAAGATCGGCCCCAAATTGACGGCTTTTGTCGTTGCAGATAAATTAAACAAACTTAGTTATTTTTAGATCAAAAAAAGCCGTAAAAGTATGCGATATAACGACAAATACTGTGGTGGGCTGCTTTAGGAGAAGAAGTGTAGGTGAGATGTGAAGTCTATAGAGGTTAAGTCGATAGCTATCGTAGTCAATCAAGACACAATTCATTTGATGCTGTTAGTCATCCTCTAAAAGAATACGTTTAAGGATAGCATCGCTAGGTAACAAGGCTAAATGGCCCTGTTCATCAAAGTACCAACCGGTAATAAAGCCTTTTTGGCGCATGCTGACGAGATTATGCATGACTTCCCGCGCCTCTTTTAGAGCTGTTTGCTCATCGCAGGCATGGGTATGCTTTAAATAAGTGGCAATATTGGCAAGAGAAGCGGATTGACTGACGCTGGCCATAATGTTGATCTCCAAAAATGCTAAAGCAGAATGAAATCAGGCTGAGTGTCGATAGTGCTTAGTATTTAACGAAATATAAAATGCCGAATAGCATAACTTATCACTCGCTGATTGAGATCAAGCATAGTTGAGTAAGCACGTGGGTAAAGTTTATTGGGGAGATTTATGGTGGTCGCTACTGGGCTCGAACCAGTGACCCCCTCCTTGTAAGGGAGGTGCTCTCCCAGCTGAGCTAAGCGACCTGGGATATAACGTGTGTATTGCATAATATGGTGGTCGCTACTGGGCTCGAACCAGTGACCCCCTCCTTGTAAGGGAGGTGCTCTCCCAGCTGAGCTAAGCGACCTGGGATATAACATGTGTATTGCAGAATGTGGTGGTCGCTACTGGGCTCGAACCAGTGACCCCCTCCTTGTAAGGGAGGTGCTCTCCCAGCTGAGCTAAGCGACCTGGGCATTCTTAAACTACACAATTTTTAAGTCATTTTTCACTAAATAATGGTGGTCGCTACTGGGCTCGAACCAGTGACCCCCTCCTTGTAAGGGAGGTGCTCTCCCAGCTGAGCTAAGCGACCTGGGATATAACATTTTGTATGCCATAATTTCTTTGTAGAAAATATGGTGGTCGATACTGGGCTCGAACCAGTGACCCCCTCCTTGTAAGGGAGGTGCTCTCCCAGCTGAGCTAATCGACCTCGCTGTGTGGAGCCGTATTATAGGGAGGTTCGATCTAGTGTCAACGCTTTTTAGTGAAAAAAGCATTGGTCGCGCTATTTTTGTCCACATTGGCTTAATGCTAATCACGCCGCCGATCAAAGTGTTATTTAATTCGCCAGTCAATGGTACGTAATTTGGACGCTCGCGATTAAATACGAGTTGAACTCATCCCATTCACCGGACTTTTTTGTGGTAAAAGTGCTGAGGAAGTGAGTGATTTATAAAAATTAGCGCACTACGCACTAATAGTATGAGTGCATTGATAGTGTATAGATGCGCGTGTTCGATGGCGCAGATATTTATAGTCGAAGGAATATAGGTGTAGAGATTTAGGGGTTGGAATATAAAGCCTGAAAAATCATCTCAAGTGTTAGCATTCATCAATGGTGGCGATAGCAATAGTGCCACCTTTATATATCGCTTTATATTGGCTTCCCTATAAAAGGGAGGGATTCGCGACACGATTTAACCAGATAAGTGATACTGTGAAGCTTGTCCCATTTGCAGCGCCTGCTTTGACTGTTAGAATAAGCCCACTTTTTTTATCGTGATTGTCTTTATCTAGACGACTTTATATAGGTTAGTGTCCCATTATGACAACTAAGACGCGTTTTGCCCCTAGTCCTACCGGTTTCTTGCATGTTGGTGGTGCCCGTACTGCACTTTATTCTTGGTTACAAGCCCGTGCAAATAACGGTGAGTTTGTATTACGTATTGAAGACACTGATATTGAGCGTTCGACTCAAGCCGCTTGCGATGCGATTTTAGAAGGCATGAACTGGCTAGGTTTGACATGGGACGAGGGCCCATATTACCAAACTAAGCGTTTTGACCGTTATAACGAAATCATTGCTCAAATGTTAGAAAAGGGCACAGCGTATAAATGTTACTGTTCACGTGAGCGAATCGATGCCTTAAGAGAATCACAGGCCGCTAACGGTGAAGCACAAAAGTATGATGGTTGCTGTCGCGACTTACCCGCTCGCGAGACTGATGAACCATTTGTGGTGCGTTTTAAAAATCCAATCGGTGGTTCAGTGGTATTTGATGACCATGTTCGTGGTCGGATTGAATTTTCTAACGATGCATTAGATGACTTGATCATCGCCCGTACCGACGGCGTGCCAACTTATAACTTCTGTGTGGTGGTTGACGATTGGGATATGGGGATCACTTGTGTGGTGCGTGGTGAAGATCATATCAACAATACCCCGCGTCAAATCAACATTCTTAAAGCATTAGGGGCGCCGATCCCAGAATATGCACACGTATCTATGATTCTAGGTGATGACGGCGCTAAGTTGTCCAAGCGCCATGGCGCTGTTAGCGTAATGCAGTACCGTGACGATGGCTATTTACCAGAAGCACTGCTGAACTATTTAGTGCGTTTAGGTTGGTCACATGGCGACCAAGAGATTTTCTCATTAGAAGAAATGAAGCAATTCTTTAAGTTGAGTGACATCAACAAAGCCGCTTCTGCTTTTAATACCGATAAACTGGTGTGGTTGAACCAACACTATATAAAGAGCCTAGATCCAGAATATGTGGCAACACACTTACAATGGCACATGGACGATCAAAAAATTGATCTGTCAAATGGCCCAGCATTAGCTGAAGTGGTCACTGCATTAGCTGAGCGCGCTAAGACTCTAAAAGAGTTAGCTGCATCTAGCCGCTATTTCTATGAAGACTTTGCTGAGTTTGATGAAGCACAGGCGAAAAAGCATTTACGCGGTGTTGCGTTAGAGCCATTGCAACTGGTGCAACAGAAATTATCGGCATTAACTGAGTGGACAGCTGAAGCTATTCATCAGGCAATTGAAGATACTGCGACTGAATTAGATGTGGGTATGGGTAAGGTCGGTATGCCTTTACGTGTTGCAGTAACAGGGGCAGGGCAGTCTCCAGGCTTAGATATCACACTATTTTTAATTGGAAGAAGCCGTTCTGAGCAAAGAATATCCAAAGCGATTGAATTTGTAGCAGATAGAATAAATTCCTAAAAAAACGAGTTGACACTTTTAGGTGCGCTGCATAGAATGCGCCACGCAGTTGAGACACAGTCGAGCAAATGCTTGCAGTGCACTTAAATGTAGTTCGATAGGTTTGGGGTTATAGCTCAGCTGGGAGAGCGCTTGCATGGCATGCAAGAGGTCCACGGTTCGATCCCGTGTAGCTCCACCAAACTTACCGTAGATGTTAAACGGGAACCTTTTCTAGTGAAAAGTTCAAATTAATATGTCCGGGGTCCCCTTCGTCTAGAGGCCTAGGACACCGCCCTTTCACGGCGGTAACAGGGGTTCGAATCCCCTAGGGGATACCAAATATTGGTTCCTAGCAAATAACTAACGTGTTGTTTGGTAAGAACAAAGTCTAAATTTCTGCTGATACATATACTGCTAAAGTTAGCTGTGTTGACAAAAATTTGGGGCTATAGCTCAGCTGGGAGAGCGCTTGCATGGCATGCAAGAGGTCCACGGTTCGATCCCGTGTAGCTCCACCAATTTACTGCCTTATTAAGCAGAAACGAAAGTTTAAATTAATACACCCAAGGCACACTTCGCTACTTAGAAGAGTGCCTATGAGACCGTAGATGTTAAACGGGAACGTTAAGTTCAAATTAATATGTCCGGGTCCCCTTCGTCTAGAGGCCTAGGACACCGCCCTTTCACGGCGGTAACAGGGGTTCGAATCCCCTAGGGGATACCACATTTTGGTTCCTAGCAAATAACTAACGTGTTGTTTGGTAAGAACAAGGCATTTGCTTCCTAGCCTACTGAAGCGAATGTGTTACAAAACTCGGTTACGAGTTAAAACATAAGTCCGGGTCCCCTTCGTCTAGAGGCCTAGGACACCGCCCTTTCACGGCGGTAACAGGGGTTCGAATCCCCTAGGGGATACCATCTATATTTTATAGAGAGTGGTTCCTAGCAAATAACTAACGAGTTGTTTGGTAAGAACAAGGCATTTGCTTCCTAGCCTACTGAAGTGAATGTGTTACAAAACTCGGTTACGAGTTAAATCATAAGTCCGGGTCCCCTTCGTCTAGAGGCCTAGGACACCGCCCTTTCACGGCGGTAACAGGGGTTCGAATCCCCTAGGGGATACCATCTATATTTTATAGAGAGTGGTTCCTAGCAAACAACTAACGTGTTGTTTGGTAAGAACAAAGCATTTGCTTCCTAGCCTACTGAAGTGAATGTGTTATAAAGCTCGGTTACGAGTTAAATCATAAGTCCGGGTCCCCTTCGTCTAGAGGCCTAGGACACCGCCCTTTCACGGCGGTAACAGGGGTTCGAATCCCCTAGGGGATACCACATTTTGGTTCCTAGCAAATAACTAACGTGTTGTTTGGTAAGAACAAGGCATTTACTTCCTAGCCTACTGAAGTGAATGTGTTACAAAGCTCGGTTACGAGTTAAAACATAAGTCCGGGTCCCCTTCGTCTAGAGGCCTAGGACACCGCCCTTTCACGGCGGTAACAGGGGTTCGAATCCCCTAGGGGATACCATCTATATTTTATAGAGAGTTGTTCCTAGCAAATAACTAACGAGTTGTTTGGTAAGAACGAGACATTTGCTTCCTAGCCTACTGAAGTGAATGTGTTACAAAGCTCGGTTACGAGTTAAATCATAAGTCCGGGTCCCCTTCGTCTAGAGGCCTAGGACACCGCCCTTTCACGGCGGTAACAGGGGTTCGAATCCCCTAGGGGATACCAATTTTAATCAAGGTTTATCGAAACTTTGGTTAAAGACAATAAGCCACCTCAAGGTGGTTTTTTTGTGTCTGAATTTTGAATATTAAATCGAGATCTCCCCGATTCATTTACGAGTCATACGCTCCGAGTTATTTGCCTAATTTACCCACCAATTCAAACCACCTAAATAAATGATGCTTCGAGAGGCTTACTTAGTGTGGTGAAGTCATTCTGTTCAATCGTGTGATAAAGATTATCGAAGCGTTTTCCTGCTTAACCTTGCGCTAACCCATGGCCCAAACTCACCTTTCGGATTGTTCAGTGTGTTGGTACTTTGAATGCTGCTACTTTCAATGCTGATAAGTTGAGCCGTTAAGCGCGGTTTATCTCTTGTTTCCAATCGTTCAACGAGTAAAGTTTGAAGTGAACTGTTCTTACGGTAGCTATTGTAATAGCTGAATAGCGTATCGTTGCGGTGAATATGCGGGCGAGTGTAAGAGTGAAGCTTTGTGGGAAGAGGGCAGAAGTAGGCGGAAACTTATTTGAGATAAAAAAGGCGACACTCACTGCTGAGTGTCGCCTTTCGTCATCTTACCTTTGGCTTAGTCTACACCTAAGAATCCACCGGTTTGGTGGGCCCATAATTGAGCATAAATACCGCCTGCGGCGATGAGTTCATGGTGCGTGCCTTGCTCAACGACTCGGCCTTGATCTAATACAATTAACCTGTCCATCGCGGCAATAGTAGAAAGTCGATGGGCAATCGCGATCACTGTCTTGCCTTGCATTAATTCATACAAACTTTCTTGGATTGCAGCTTCGACTTCGGAATCTAGCGCAGATGTGGCTTCATCAAGCAGTAAAATGGGCGCATTTTTCAATAAAACCCGCGCGATGGCGATACGCTGTCTTTGGCCACCAGAGAGTTTTACGCCGCGTTCACCCACTTGGGCATCTAAGCCATGATTACCGTTAGGATCACTGAGTTCCTGAATAAAGTCATAGGCTTGAGCTTGTTTAATCGCGCGATCAAGTTGCTCTTCACTGGCACTGGGATTGCCGTAAAGAATATTCTCGCGAATGGTGCGGTGCAAGAGGGAGGTATCTTGGGTCACCATGCCAATTTGCGAACGCAGTGAATCTTGCATAACCATCTTGATGTCTTGATCATCGATATTAATCTGACCTTTTTCAACATCGTAGAATCGCATTAGTAGATTCACTAGGGTCGATTTACCTGCGCCAGAACGCCCCACTAAGCCAACTTTTTCACCTGCTTTAATATTCAAATTCAGATCTTCAATCACGCCAGTCTGCTCACCGTAATGGAAACACACTTGGTTGAAATCAATCTTGCCATGATTGACGACCAGCGCCTTGGCGTTTGGCTCATCTTGGATGATCGTTGTTTTCGATAAGGTGTTCATTCCATCGGTAACCGTGCCGATATTTTCGAATAACGAACTGATTTCCCACATTATCCACTGTGACATGCCGTTTAAGCGCAGTGCTAAACTGACCGCAATGGCGATGGCGCCGACCGTGATTGCGCTATCGGTCCATAGGGCTATCGATACTGCTGCAATACTAAAGGCCAACAGATAGTTGATGATTTGCACGCTTACGCTGATGCCCGTCACTAAGCGCATTTGGCGATAAACCGTGTCTAAAAATATCCGCATACTGGATTTGGCGTATTCGGCTTCTTTCTGTGTGTGGGCGAATAGCTTCACTGTGGTGATGTTGGTATAGCTGTCGACGATACGGCCTGTCATGGTTGAGCGCGCATCGGCTTGCTCGGTAGAGACACTTTTTAGTCTAGGCACAAAGTACCATTGCAGACCAACATACAGTGCAAGCCAGACTAGCATAGGTATGACTAAGCGCAGATCAGCGCTGGCAATCATCACTAGCATTGAGGTGAAATACACTAAAATGTATACCAACACATCGAGTAATTTCATCACAGTTTCGCGCACGGCTAAGGATGTTTGCATCACTTTCGTGGCGATTCTGCCAGCAAAATCATCTTGATAAAACGATACACTTTGTTTTAGCAAATAACGGTGTGCAAGCCAGCGGATCGACATAGGATAATTGCCGAGCAAGGTTTGATGCATGATAAGCGCATGCAGTAATACCAATATTGGCATCACAATTATCACCATACCTCCCATCAGCATTAAGGTCGTGCCTTCGTCTTGGAATAAGGTTTCGGGATTTTTTTTCACCAGCCAATCCACTAATTGGCCCATGAATCCGAACAGTGACACTTCAAGCATGGCCAGCATGGCTGTCAGCACTGACATTAAGATCAGCGGCAGTTCGTAGCCCTTAGTGTAGTGGCGACAAAAAGCATAAACCCCTGTGGGTGGTTTAGTGGGTTCATCATCGGGTAGGGCTTCAACCCAGGATTCAAATCGTTTAAACATGAATTAACTCTATGGTGAGATAAAAAATAGTCGGCTCTAGCATATACCCAAACAACCTGAAGATGCAGGATTCAGCGGGAATTTAACGCACTTTAGGCAAGGCGGTTATTTGCAGACCTAGTGGACTAAGTTAAAAATAACCAACACGGCATAAAGTGCGTTAAAACCCGCCGGGACGGAGCGTCTAGGGCACTCCACTTCCGTGTCGCACCAATTCAAAAGGTGGCCGACATTCTGTCATTGATGCGCCTTGAATTGAAGCACCCTAGACGCTCTGAAACTCGTATCTTCAGGTAGCTTGGGTATATAAGATTTCATGCCCTAAAAGCATTGAAATGATTGAGTTCCGTTTTCCGCTAGTGCTACATGCTAGTTTTACGTAAAGTAATGAACAAGAAATTAATTGTGAGCGAATATTGTCGGGCGTGGTGAAAAATGAGTGCAGATAGAGTGTCTAAGAGTGCGATTAAGCGTGATGAAATAGATTCGGTGCATTCACTGGAGTCCAGTGCGGGGCTACTTTCTGCGTCCATTTGCCGTGAGGCGAGGATGAGCCGCGATCCGCGGTTTGATGGTAAGTTTTTTGTGGGCGTATTAACGACGGGCATTTATTGCCGAACTGTGTGTCCCGCCGTCGCGCCAAAAGAGCAAAATGTGCGTTATTTTGATTCGGCCGTGAAAGCTGCACAGGCAGGATTACGCCCGTGTTTGCGTTGTCGGCCCGACAGTGCGCCGGGATCGAATCCTTGGAAGGGGACTGGCACAACGTTAGCGAGGGCCATTAGCTTAATCGAAGCGGGCGCCTTAGCGGGAAAATCATCGGGAGAGCCAGCTTCGACAATAACACAATTGGCTGACCGATTAGGGATCAGCAGTCGTTATCTCAATAAGCTCTTTACCGAAGGCTTTGGCACTTCGCCAAAACAATACGCCTTATATCGGCAATTACTGTTTGCTAAACAATTATTGCACCAAACCCAATTACCTATCACTCAAGTCGCGATGGCGGCGGGTTTCAACAGTATTCGCCGTTTCAATGAGGCGTTTAAGCAAACCTTGCAATTGACGCCGACCCAGTTAAGAAAGAGTGCATTAACCAAAGCGGCAAAGGAGTCCATGATTGAGCCACTAACAGGATTAGGTGAGATTGATACTATGGGTGAATTTGTGCCGCACTATGGATTAACCTTGTATCAGTATTATCGTCCGCCATTGGATTGGACATCACAGCTGGCGTTTTATCGATTACGTGCGGTAACAGGGATGGAATGGTTCACACCGCAGATGAGTCATCCACAAGCGATCGATGTCGTTGGCGATGAGGCGTCCGTGGTAGATGAGGCCAAAGTTGGCGATAATGGGCTCGAATATGGTCGCTGTTTTGCCCTAGGTAAGATGCGCGGCACAGTGCACATTATCCATGAGCCTAAGCTAAATCGCTTCAAACTCGCGATAATGTTGACCGAAGACTCTCCTGTCGATGAGCTGCAATTGCTGGTCACTGAAGTACGACGCATTTTAGATCTCGATGCGGATATGCTGCAGATTGAACAAGGCTTAAGTGCGCTACCAAGTTTAGGATTAACACCGTTTTCGGGATTACGCATTCCCGGTGCAGGCTCCTTATTTGAGGCGGCCTGCCGTGCGATTTTAGGCCAGCAAGTGACGGTAGTGCAGGCGACTAAGCTACTTAATCAATTAGTTGAAGCCTATGGCGAGCGCTTTAGTCTCAATGGTTGCGAGTATCGTTTATTTCCTACACCCGAGGCCATTCGTGAGGCGAGTCTAACAGAGCTAAAAATGCCCGGCGCTCGTAAATTAGCCCTCAATGCGCTCGCGGCGTTTATCTGTGATCATCCTGAGGCGAGTGTCGATGATTGGCTCAGCGTTAAGGGCATAGGTCCTTGGACAATCGCGTATGCTAAGCTTCGCGGTTTGGGCGATCCCAATGTGTTTTTGCATACCGATTTGATTGTTAAAAAGCATTTGCTTGCTTTGTATGGCAAGACCCATAGGCTAGAAGAAGCCGCTGCGGGTGCAGTCAACTACCCGCAGCTGTGCCAGCAACTGAGTCAAGAAATCGCGCCTTGGGGCAGTTATTTAACTTTTCAGCTTTGGCATCAATAGCGACTAAAACGATCTAAGTTGAAGACATAAATAGAGAGATAAATTATGAAACATGCGATTCGTCAATTGAGCCAAGCGCCGAGTATTGCTGCGTATCAGCCCTGTGCCGTAGATACTTTTATGAGTCCTGCCGGAATATTGCAGTTAAATGCCAATGCCTATGGGCTGAGTCATTTAACGGTTGTCGGCTCGGATCGCACTGAGATTGCGCTTGCTAAGGTGAGTGAGGATGTCCTCAATCAAGCTAAGGCGCATATTCGTGAAACTCAAGTGCAGCTCGCGCGTTATTTTGCAGGTGAACTGATTGAATTTAATGTAAAGCTCGCGCCCAAGGGCACTGAATTTCAGCGTGAAGTTTGGCAAGCTTTGCTCAATGTAGATTATGGTCAGAGCTGCAGCTATGGGCAGATTGCCGAGCAAATTGGTCGGCCTAAGGCGGTGCGCGCCGTGGGCGCGGCCAATGGTGCCAATCCCATTGCGATTATCGTGCCTTGCCATAGAGTGATAGGCAAAAACGGCAAGTTAACGGGTTACGCCTATGGGCTTGCGATGAAACAGCAGTTATTAACGCTGGAAACTGCCAAGCATTGCCTCGATATTTAAGCTAGAATAGCCGCCTATTAAGATATTGGTGAGCAGTTAAACTTTCTATGACTCAGGCTTCTTCCTCTGCGGCAAGCTTTGCCCAACTCGGCATTATTGCACCTTTGCTAAATCGATTAACCGAATTAGCGTATGTTTCGCCCACACCAGTACAGGCGGCGACGATCCCCGCTGTGCTTGCGGGGCGCGATGTGTTAGCCGGTGCTAATACGGGCTCGGGTAAAACGGCAGCCTTTGCCGTGCCGCTGTTGCAACAACTTGTTGACGCAAAAACTGATGATAAGACCGGCGTTTATGTTCGTTGTTTGGTCTTAGTCCCAACCCGTGAATTAGCACAACAAGTCGCCGACAGCTTTTTATCCTATGCCTCACATCTTAATGGCAAGCTAAAAATTGTCGCTGCGTTTGGCGGTGTGTCGGTGAATGCGCAAATGCAGAGTCTACGCTCTGGCGCCGACGTCCTCGTAGCAACGCCGGGTCGTTTGTTAGATCTGTTGTCGAGTAATGCCATCAAACTCAATCGTGTCAGCGCCTTAGTGCTAGATGAAGCTGACCGCATGTTAAGCCTTGGTTTTACTGAAGAATTAGCTCAAGTGCTCGACGCTTTGCCCGTCAAGAAACAAACCTTATTATTCTCTGCGACATTCCCTGAAGAAGTCCGTGAGTTAACGGCAAAACTGCTTAATAATCCACTTGAATATCAATTGCAAAGTGAGCAAGAAAGCACGATTCATCAACGGGTGATTACGGTTAATCGTCCGATGAAAACCGCATTATTGGCGCATCTGATTAAAGAACATCAGTGGTCACAGGCGTTGATCTTCGTGAGTGCCAAAAATACCTGTAATCACTTAGCGCAAAAGCTGTCTAAACGTGGGATCACTGCCGAAGTGTTCCATGGCGATAAAGCCCAGGGCGCGCGTACGCGAGTGCTCGATGGCTTTAAAAATGGCGAGATCAGTGTGTTAATTGCGACCGATATTGCCGCCCGTGGTATTGATATCGATAAACTGCCTGTGGTGATCAACTTTGATTTACCAAGGAGCCCTGCAGATTATATGCATCGTATTGGCCGTAGTGGCCGCGCCGGTGAAGCAGGCTTAGCCGTGACCTTGATTTCCCATGAGGATTATCACCACTTTGGCGTGATAGAGAAAAAGAACAAACTTAAGTTAGTGCGTGAGCAAATTGTCGGTTTTGAAGCCGATGATGAAATGCCAGCCGAACTGTTAGAACAAGCTAAACCTGTCGCCAAACCTGAAGGTATGGGTAAAAAAAAACGTAAACAGTTACCGCCTGCCAATGCTGAATTTTGGGGTAAAAAATCTTAAGTCGTTGGAAACAAGCTATTCTTAGCTTATCTCTGGCGTTCCTTGTCATCTCACTTGTCGTAGGTAAGGTTTATGCAACACTTATTCTGGTTAGTTGAAGGTAAAGTCGCAGGGCGCAGTGGCCCTAATAAAGATCCTTGGGATTTACAAGCGCTCAAAGAGGCTGGCATTGGTGCCATTCTGTCGGTCAATGGGGGCGAGGGCTGCGAGCCGAGTGCGTTTAAGCAGCTTGATTTACGTTACGAATGTATTCCCTTTTCGCGCAATGTGCCGCCCCAAGATGGGGATGTGGCGATTTGTGTCGCTCAGTTGCCCAAGGCACTCGCCTTTATTCAGCAATGTGAAGCCGATGAGCTGCCTGTCGTGATCCATTGTCGCTCTGGCAAGGATCGCACCAGTCTTATCATGGCCTATTACTTGATGGTCAATGGTGCAGCGCCATTACATGCGGTGAGCCAAGTTCGTAATATTCGCGATATTGCTTTTACTGCCGAAGGTTGGGATCAATTTGCCTTTGATGTCTTGTATGCATTACAAGACTAAGCATTTGTCGGCGATTGGCGTCGAACCTATTAATAAATAGGTAATAATAGTTTCATTCGTTTGACCTTAGTCATCAAAATTTTACTGTGTTAAGGTTAAGCTATCCGAAGGTTGTTTTTAGTGAGTTATTTATCTAATTATGAAAAGTAAGGCAAGTCAGTCACAGGGATTACTACTGTTTCGGTTATCACAGACTCAAGTGTTTGCCTTAGGCACGTTGAAAGTGCGTGAGCTGGTGCCGTACACACAGCTAAGCAAAATTCCCCAATCTCATCCGACGATTCTTGGCGCTTCAACGATTCGTGGCCATACGATTCCTATCATAGATATGGCGGCTGCGATTGGCTATCGGCCGATAGCTCCTGAAGAGCGGGAAAAATGCTACATCATCATCACTGACTGTCAGCGGATGATCATTGGCTTTTTAGTGCGTGGTATCGATAAGATTATTGAATGTAATTGGCGTGATATTGAGGCGCCTTCTGCCAATTTGGGTAAGAATGCCTACTTGACTGGCGTGACTCGTTTTGAGGACCAGTTAGTACAATTACTCGATGTTGAGTTATTGCTGTCGAAAATTTTCCCGAATAACCCACAGGCAAATCGGGCAATCTTGACCGATGTGCAACGTGAGAAACTCAAACCTATGAATATCCTGTTAGTGGATGATTCTAAGGTGGCACGTAAGCAGTTATCCGACGCCCTTGATATGATCAACATCCCTTATCGAGTGACCGCCGACGGTAAAGAAGCCTTAGTCATGATGGAACAAGCGGCACTAGAGCATCACCCCATAGATATTCTGGTGAGTGATATCGAGATGCCGGGACTAGATGGTTACGAACTGGCGTTTGAGGTGCGTGATAATCCATTGACCGCCAAGGCCTACATTATTTTACACACGTCTTTATCCAGCGAAATAAGCGTGAGTCAGGCCCACCAAGTGGGGGCAAATGAAGCGCTGACTAAGTTCGATGCTCACGAGTTGATTGATGCCATGTTGCGTGGTGCCGATTTAGCCATGAAGCAGCGCCAATAAGGCGCTTGTTAGTTTTTTGTATGCTTTTTGCGGGACAAGGGTAATTTAGTTAGCTTATTTCCCCGCAAAACTAGACAAGTCTAGTCACATCCTATAAAAACCTTATTGGCCTCATTTCCGAAGGTGCGCGTTGGGGATCTCAACCGAAATATAATAACGACAGGTTAAACCATGAAACAAGAATCATCATTATTAGCTAAGTTGGCTAATGGCAGTCTCGTATTACAAATCTTATTAGGGATTATCGCTGGTGTGGTGTTAGCGAGTTTTTCACCCGATAGCGCAAAAGATATCGCCTTCTTAGGCAGTTTATTCGTTGGAGCATTAAAAGCGATTGCTCCAATACTGGTATTTATCTTAGTAGCATCGTCGATTGCCAATCAAAAGAAAAATACGCAAACCAATATGCGCCCAATTGTGATCCTGTATTTATTGGGTACCTTTGCCGCGGCGTTAACTGCTGTGATTTTAAGCTCTATTTTCCCCACGACTTTAGTTTTGGTTGCTGGTGTGGAAGGTACAACTCCTCCACAAGGTATTGGTGAAGTGATCAATACCTTATTATTTAAATTGGTTGATAATCCAGTGAATGCGTTAATGACGGGCAACTATATTGGTATTCTTGCTTGGGGTGTGGGTTTAGGTTTAGCCTTACATCATGCTAGCGATTCGACTAAGCAAGTATTTGCCGACATGAGCCACGGCATTTCGCAAATGGTGCATTTCATTATTCGTTTAGCACCTATTGGTATCTTTGGTTTAGTTGCTGCGACGTTTGCTGAAACCGGTTTTGCCGCAATTGCGGGTTATGCGCAGTTATTGGCAGTGTTATTAGGTGCGATGGCCATTATTGCCTTAATCGTTAATCCTTTAATTGTTTACGTGAAGATTAAACGCAATCCCTATCCGTTGGTATTTCGTTGTTTGCGTGAAAGTGGCGTGACGGCATTTTTTACCCGCTCGAGTGCGGCGAATATTCCGGTGAATATGGCGCTGTGTGAAAAATTAAATCTGCATGAAGACACTTATTCAGTCTCTATTCCCTTAGGTGCCACCATCAATATGGGCGGCGCGGCGATCACTATTACGGTATTGACCTTAGCTGCGGCGCATACCTTAGGCATTCAAGTCGATTTACTCACCGCATTGTTATTGAGCGTTGTAGCCGCTATTTCGGCTTGCGGCGCCTCGGGTGTAGCGGGTGGTTCATTACTGTTGATCCCACTGGCTTGTAGCTTGTTTGGTATTTCTAATGATGTCGCCATGCAAGTAGTCGCTGTCGGCTTTATTATTGGTGTGGTTCAAGATGCTGCCGAAACCGCATTGAACAGCTCTACTGACGTTATCTTTACCGCTGCTGCTTGTGAAGCCGCTGAGAATAAAGCTAAACTGAGTTAACGAGTGCTGTTATTTGTATTGAAAAGTATTATGGAAGCAGTCACTTAGGTGGCTGCTTTTTTTATGGGAGTCGTTATGATCTTTTTTGATTTTAAAGTGCTAGATGCCGCAAAGCCTTGGTATGGAATAAATGACACTGTGATGGGCGGTTTGTCCCGCAGTAAGATGACGGTGTCACCTTTAGGCTATGGTGAGTTTAGTGGCCATGTGTCGCTGGCAAATGGCGGCGGGTTTGCTTCAGTGCGTTGTGAGTTTAGCCCTATAGATGTCAGTGGATTTACTGGGATCTATGTCGAACTCGATGGCGACCGACCTAAAGATTATAAAGTGAATCTAAAGGATGTCGACACACCCCAAAGCACGGTTTATCAAGCGCCTATGCCCGCGCCAAGCCATCAAACGTTTGGTGTGAGTGGCGCTAGAGTTTTGAATTGGCAGCGGATAGAAATTCCCTTTAGTGACTTCTTGCCCCAATGTCGGGGTAAACCGATTTCCCGAGTGGCAATAGATTTAAGCCAAGTCAGTAGTCTAGGGCTAGTTATTGGTGCCCAGCAGAGTGGTGATTTTTCTTTGAAAATCAAAGAAATTGGCTACTATTAGTGTTTATAGGTGGTTTCTTATCATGAGTTTGTTGCCCCTAATTGCTTGTTCCTTATTGCTATTGATGGTGTGGGTATCTCTAAGCTTCATTTAAGAAAAGAAAAGAAAAGAAAAAGGATAAGGCAGAGGCACTTATCCTTATGGTGAACCGATCAAAATGATGAGTTTAGCGAAAGCCGCTGCTTAAGCGCCGACAATCCCTAAGGGTTTGGCCGTTTGCCATGCGCCGCGGGTAAAATCTGGGAAGGTGACTGAATTACTGCGGTCATTGAGTGAATGTTCACTTAAGATATTCACCACCGACCAAGACGCGCCATCGTACACATCCTGATCTAAGGCCTCGCCATTGCGCAGGCAATAAATCATGCGCCATAACATCACAAAATCCATGCCGCCGTGGCCGCCGTTAATCTCAGCCTCTTTGCCTATGCGTTGCCACAGAGGGTGATCATATTTGTCATACCACTTTTGCATGTCCATATCCCACTCGTGGTAACTCTGACCAAAGCCACCATTTTCGACGGCGATACGATTCGGGAAACCCGCAAACACGCCATTTGTTCCTTGGATCAAATTGTGGCGACTGTAAGGTCTTGGGCTCGTAGTGTCATGCTGCACCATAATGGTCCGGCCCTTAACGGTCTTAATCAGACTGGTGTTGATATCCCCATTGATGTACTTGAGCTGATTACGCTCATGATCGGCGGGAAATTCACGTTTAGCATAGAGCGCACGGCCAAGAGCGGGTGAACTCATCGAGGTTAGATAATCAAATCTATCACCGCGGTTGATGTTCATATACTGGGAAACCGGCCCTAAACCGTGGGTCGGGTACAAGTTACCGTTGCGCTTGGTATGCCAATAAGTCCGCCATGAGCCCGTCTTATGGTCTATTTCCTTCATCTGCCAACGTAGCTCGTGGATATAAGCGGCTTCACCGTGGAGCAACTCACCAAACACACCTTGGCGTACCATGTTGAGAACCATAAGTTCTTCACGGCCGTAGTTGACGTTCTCCATCATCATGCAGTTTTTCTGAGTGCGTTCAGCGGTATCCACAATTTGCCAGCATTCTTCTACTGTGAGTGCTAACGGTACTTCGACAAAGGCATGTTTACCGCTTTCCATCGTCTCTATCGCCATTGGCGCGTGCCATTCCCATGGGGTTGAAATAATCACAATATCGATATCATCGCGGCTCAACAGATCGCGATAGCTCAGATCATTACCTGTATAGACAGCCGGTGTTGGTCGATTCTGTTTGACGATATGATCCACGGCCCTGTCGACTACCGCTTGATGGGTATCACAAATGGCTTTGAGTTCAACGCCTTGTAAATGGCAGAATTGCTCGACATGGCTAAATCCTCGCTCGCCAACACCGATAAAGCCGACTCGGACCACGTTCATCTTAGGTGCTATGAGTCCGATAACGGATTTACCCACTTGCGGTTTAGGGGCGACACTACTGGCGTAGGCATTGAGAGCAATATTAGCAGTAACGAGTCCTGCAGTAGCGGCACCTGCGGCCTTAAGAAAATTACGACGATGAATGTTATGCATAGCGCTTCCTGCTTTATTTTTGTTTTGTAGGGATATTGAAATATCACTTGGTCTTATTTGTACGGTAATTCACTTATGGGTTATATCAGAAACCCCATTCAAATTGGCAATAAAGATGTAACAAGCTCATTCAGCTCGCTAGATAAGTCTTTTAGCTGTCTTTACTTTAGCGATAAGTAAATAGTGATAAAGATCGCGTTTTTATTTGTAGATTGAGCTACACTGCCGATTAATTAATCAAAGGTATTTATCTTTTATATTTTAAACATTTAGCAAATTTAAATTAACCTAAAAGTTACATTTGACGGGCGGTTTGAAGTAATTTGCTGTAGTGGGGAGTAAAGCGTTAAATGGGTTCTATGCTTAATGTACTACCACAACTGACATTCACTTTAGGTGATTGGGTATTGCATAAGGATATCAGGATGTCTGGGATTGAAAAACGCCGTCGCCTTCATTGGCGGGAGACAGATATGCAAAATCGTGAAATTATAGGTCGTTGGTTAGATGGGCGTCCTTTATTGGGTGACAAAATTACCCTCTATAAAGAAGACGGAAAATATTTTTTAGAAACTTGGTTTAGCGATGGCTGCCATAGTTTAGATGAAGTCTATATGTCGCCAACCGCTGAAGGCCATAAGCTGGAAGATGTGGGCGGTAATTTCTTTGGTGAATTCTTTATCGTGACACAGTCGCAGCAATTACAATTTTGTAATGAGCAGGGCTGTTATTTCCAAGCGGATAAATTAGCCGCCGATGCCGATTTTGCGCAAGGCATACGCGTCGCTTAAAAGGCAACAATCGAGTCCGTAAGTAACTAAGGTCGCATTTTAGCTCAGTGCTAAATTGCGACCTTTTGCTTTTATGGGGTTGCAGCTATTGGATTGAGTTATTCGCTAAAGGGATGTTTGCTGCTAAAAAACAGTGGTTTAGCCGAATAGGGATGAGTCAGACTTAAGCTTTGTGCATGTAAGCATAAACGCGGTTTGGCCTTGATAACCTCGACATCACCGTAAAACTCATCGCCTAAAATCGCATGGCCTAGGGCAAGCATATGCACACGCAATTGATGGGTGCGGCCGGTTTCTGGCGAAAGCTCAACTAAGGTGCTGTTTTCTCGGCGCTCTAGTACACGGTAGTAGGTGAGCGCGCTTTTACCGCCAGTCTCTCCCGCCTGTAGCGTTTTTTGATAGGGCGGATGTTCAGTGTCTGGCACTATCGCGAGGTCAATAATCCCCTGATCTTGCAGCACATGTCCCATCACTTCGGCAATATAGACTTTCTTACTCTGTCTATCTTGAAACTGTGTTTTTAAATGCGACTCCGCTTTTTTATTACGGGCGAACACCATAATGCCCGAGGTCGCGCAGTCGAGCCTATGCACTAAAATCGTTTCTGGATAAAGGGCTTGTAAGCGGGTTAACGCGCAATCGAAGGTGTGAGCTGCTCGACCCGGATTAGATAATAATCCCGAAGGTTTATTGATGATAATCAGATCTCTATCTTTATAGCGTATGTCTAGCCAAGGAACAGCTGGGGGTTGGTAATCAAATATCTGCATCTTGTCCTCATTTTTGCACGGCCATACTAGCAAAATTTACGCAGGCACACAGCATAATCTCATGCTTGCTTATTCTTAGAGGGGGGAGGGCAAATATTCTGCAGGCGTCTTACGGCTCCAAATACGGGTATAAGCCATTAGTTGCGGATAAAAAGTGCGGAACGCGGTTTCGATTTCTATCTGCATTTTATTGACGACTTTATGGGCATCTTTAAACAGTGCGGCTTGCGGATGCTGTTTGGCCACTTGTGCTAAGGCTTGTTGTAATCCTTTTTCGGTGGTGTAGCTGCCTAGCCAATCGGCGCTGCGCATTGTGGGCAAGAGTGTAAATAATGCCTCTGGATGGTATGGATCAACGCCTTGCGTGGCGAAAGCATCTAACGCGTCATAGGCCTTGCTGCTGAATTCATCCAAGGGTTGGTGGTGATATTCTTCCCAATAGTAAGCTAAATAGTGATCGAAACTCACCGCCATGAGTTCTGCTGCTATGCTTCTTAAGGGCGCAGGGAAAGCTTCCATTAATTCAATCGTCAATTCATGGCTGGCGCAGAGGGTATTAATCTCTTGGTTTAGCCATAAAGCTTGGCGTAACTCCATTGGGGCTTGTGCAATTGGCGCTTGAATATAGTTACCTGCTACGTTGGCAGCAAGGTGGGTTTTACTGATGTCGGCGAGATGTAAGTGTGTAAGAAAGTTCATTATTTGTGCTTGGTTAACCACGTCGGTTCACGGTATCATGCACAAGCGCGCTTAGGAAAGCGCCGAAGCTAAAAATGCAGTATTTTTTCACTTTTTATTGATAATGACATTTGATTCGCCGTGAATAATTATGGCTTACTTAAACGTTGATATAGTAATCGATATGGGAAAAGTGAAATAAAATCAATAACCTTTTTTAGGATCATGGATGATGTGGAACTGGTTCACCAAAATGCTTGGTAAAGACGAGCAGCAGAAGCGCAAAAAAGTGCTAATAGAAATCCCCTTTGAACAACACCGTTTCAGCATGGATGACTTTAGTCGCTCGCGGCTAAAATTCGATGCTGATGACAATCTGCCCCAAGATGGCATCAATCCAGTGGAACCCGAGCAAGAAGTGGACACTGGCAATAAGTAATCTTGATCTTATTGGCCTCTAACCATAGACTAGCCGCCGTTCTAAGCTATCTAGAGGCCAATATGCGCGTTGCAGACTTTTCTTTCGATCTCCCCGATGAGCTGATCGCTCGTTATCCTATGGCGCAGCGTAATGCATCCCGTCTGTTAACCTTAGACGGCAGCTCTGGTGCGTTAGGTGACAAGCAGTTTACCGATCTGCTGGGGATGATTAATTCCGGCGATTTAATGGTGTTCAACAATACCCGAGTGATCCCCGCGCGCATGTTTGGTCAAAAGGCCAGTGGTGGCAAGTTAGAAATTTTAGTTGAGCGTATGCTTGATGATAAGCGCATCCTCGCCCATGTTCGCAGCTCTAAATCCCCGAAAGTGGATTCGTTAATCCATCTCGACGGTGGCTATCAAATGAAGATGGTCGCCCGCCACGATACTTTGTTTGAACTTGAGTTGTTATCAGAGTTAACCATCTTAGAAGTGCTTGAAGCAGTAGGGCACATGCCTTTGCCTCCTTATATCGATAGACCAGATGAAGATGCCGACAAAGAGCGCTATCAAACCGTGTATAACCAAAACCCTGGTGCAGTTGCTGCGCCAACGGCGGGTTTGCATTTTGACGATGCCATGCTTGATGCATTAAAAGCCAAGGGCGTGAATGTCGCGTTTGTGACTTTGCATGTGGGCGCGGGAACATTTCAGCCAGTGCGTGTCGATACCATTCTTGAACACAAGATGCATTCCGAGTGGGCGAATGTGCCACAGGATGTGGTTGATTTAATCGCGCAAACCAAAGCTGCGGGTAAACGTGTGGTGGCCGTAGGGACGACGTCAGTGCGCTCCTTAGAAAGTGCAGCACGCGCAAGCCTTGGCGAACTCAAAGCTTTTAGCGGCGATACCGACATCTTTATTTACCCAGGTTATGAATTCCAAGTGGTCGATGCTATGGTGACAAATTTTCATCTACCTGAATCAACTTTGATCATGTTAGTTAGTGCTTTTGCCGGTTTTGATCATGTTATGGCGGCGTATCAACATGCTATCACGCAAAAATATCGCTTCTTTAGCTATGGCGATGCGATGTTTGTGACGAAAAAAGCCCACTAGACCAAGATTTTGTTTTAAAATAGCCGCCCAAAGTGAGATTATGCGGCAATTTTTTTCGTTAAAAGATTGAACCTTTTAACACTGTCCCCATCTCTATTGTTAATCAAAATGGCATTAGCCATTAAAAATGTAGTCAGACTGTTTATCTGGCGAGGTGAATTATGAAATTTGAATTAGACACTACCGACGGGCGTGCGCGCCGTGGTCGGTTAATTTTTGATCGTGGCACAGTAGAAACCCCCGCTTTTATGCCGGTAGGAACCTACGGCACAGTGAAAGGCATGACACCAGAAGAAGTACGTGCCACTGGCGCGGATATTTTGCTCGGTAACACTTTCCATTTATGGTTGCGCCCAGGCGAAGAAATCATGCGTAAGCACGGTGACTTGCATGATTTTATGAACTGGCAGCGTCCTATTTTAACTGACTCGGGCGGTTTCCAAGTGTTTAGTCTTGGCGATATCCGTAAGATCACCGAAGAAGGTGTGCATTTCCGTTCGCCCATTAATGGTGAAAAAATCTTCTTAGATCCTGAAAAATCAATGCAAATTCAAGATGCATTGGGCAGTGATGTGGTGATGATTTTTGACGAATGTACCCCGTATCCTGCCACTGAAGATGAAGCGCGCAAGTCAATGCAGATGTCTTTGCGTTGGGCAAGACGTTCGCGTGATGAATTTGACCGTTTAGAGAACCCTAACTCACTCTTCGGTATTATTCAGGGCGGTGTGTATGAAGATTTACGCGACGAAAGCTTAAAAGGCTTAGTCGATATTGGTTTCGACGGTTATGCCGTCGGTGGTTTGGCCGTAGGAGAGCCTAAAGCAGATATGCATCGCATTCTTGAGCATATTTGCCCGCAAATTCCTGCAGACAAACCTCGCTATCTGATGGGGGTCGGTAAACCAGAAGATTTAGTTGAAGGTGTACGTCGTGGTGTTGACATGTTTGACTGTGTGATGCCAACCCGTAATGCCCGCAACGGTCATCTGTTTACGAGTGAAGGTGTGATCAAAATACGCAATGCGCGTCATAGAGATGACACGTCACCACTTGATACTAAGTGTGATTGTTATACCTGTAAAAATTATTCACGGGCGTATCTTTACCACTTAGATCGTTGTAATGAGATTCTGGGTGCGCGTTTAAACACCATTCACAACTTGAGATACTATCAAATGTTAATGGAAGGTTTGCGCGGTGCGATTGAGACGGGTACATTAGACGCCTTTGTGGCGGACTTCTATACCAGTCAAGGTCGCGAAGTACCAGAGTTAGTCGATTGATTTTTTGCTAATAAGAAGAGAAAAACTATGTTTATTTCAAATGCATATGCAAGCGCTGCCGGCGCACCACAAGGTGGCGGCACGATGGAACTGATTTTCATGCTGGCGATTTTCGGCCTGATTTTCTATTTCATGATTTTCCGTCCGCAATCAAAACGCGTTAAAGAGCACAAAAATCTAATGTCTTCATTAGGCAAAGGCGATGAAGTGTTAACCAGTGGTGGGATTTTAGGCAAGATTGCAAAAATCAGCGACGAAAGCGATTACGTGTTACTGAGCTTGAACGACACAACACAAATCACGATCAAAAAAGACTATATTGCAGCTGTATTGCCTAAGGGCTCTATCCAGTCGTTGTAAGCCAAGAGGGCTCAGGCGTGTTAAATAAATACCCAATGTGGAAAAACATTATGGTGATGCTCGTCATCGCCATAGGTTGTTTCTATGCCGTACCTAACCTTTTTGGTGAAGATCACGCGGTGCAAGTGGTGGCGACTCGAGGTGCTGAAGTAACAGCATCTACCCAAGCCAGTGTGAACGAGCTGTTAGCCAGTAAGAGCATTGCGGTAAAGCGCTCTGAGCTTGAAAAAGGTCAGTTGTTAGTCCGTTTGCAAAATGCGGATCAACAGCTACTGGCGAAAGAAATCATTGCTGACAGCTTAGGTGACAAGTTTACTGTGGCACTTAACTTAGCGCCTGCGACGCCTAAGTGGCTTGAGTCCATGGGTGGTAGCCCAATGAAGCTCGGTCTTGACCTTCGCGGTGGTGTGCATTTCCTCATGGAAGTGGACATGGGCGAAGCGATTCGTAAGATGGAAGAAGCTAAAGTTGCTGATTTCCGTTCACAATTACGTGAAGAAACCATTCGTTATGCTGGTATTCGTGTTAATGCTACTGGAATTGAAATCAAGTTCCGTGATGCTGAAAACTTAGCGACTGCCGAGCGTTTCCTTAAGACTCGCAATAAAGATATGGTGTTCACCGACGCTAGCCGTGGCGAAGATTTCGCGCTGCAAGCTGTGATGAGTGAAGCTTATCTAAAGCAGATTAAAGAAGAAGCACTGCAACAAAACATTACTACCATTCGTAACCGTGTTAACGAGTTAGGTGTGGCTGAGCCTGTAGTACAACGTCAAGGCGCCGAGCGCATTATCGTTGAGCTGCCAGGTGTGCAAGATACGGCTCGTGCTAAGGAAATCTTAGGTGCAACCGCATCAATTGAATTCCACATGGTGGATGACAAAGCCGATCCGAATGCTGCGCAATCAGGCCGTGTACCTGCGGGTTCTGAAGTGTATCAGCGCCGCGAAGGTGGCACTGTGATATTGAAGAAAGAAGTGATGTTGACGGGTGACCATATCACTGGCGCACAACCTAGCTTTGACCAGTACAGTCGTCCTCAGGTCAGTATCAACCTCGACGCTAAAGGCGGTACCATTTTCTCTGACGTGACCAAAGACAACATAGGCAAGCCTATGGCGACTTTGTTCATCGAATATAAAGACAGTGGTGATCGCAATGCCGATGGCAGCGTTAAGATGCAGAAAATCCAAGAAGTGATTTCTGTCGCGACCATTCAAGCCCGTTTAGGCCGTAACTTTGTGATCACTGGCTTAAGTCATGGTGAAGCACAAAACCTTGCGCTATTACTGCGTGCGGGTGCCTTGATTGCTCCTGTATCAATTGTTGAAGAACGTACCATTGGTCCAAGCTTAGGTGCTGAAAACATTCAAAGCGGTGTACAAGCCATGGTATGGGGTATGGCAGTTGTCTTACTCTTTATGTTGGTTTACTACCGTAGCTTTGGGCTTATTGCTAACCTGGCTTTAACCGCAAACTTAGTCATGGTTGTGGGCGTTATGTCTATGATCCCTGGCGCTGTGTTAACCCTACCCGGTATTGCCGGTATGGTATTGACGGTCGGTATGGCGGTTGACGGCAACGTGCTGATTTATGAGCGTATTCGTGAAGAGCTTCGTGCCGGACGTAGCGTACAGCAGGCTATCCATGAAGGTTATGGTAATGCTTTCTCAACTATCGCCGATGCGAACATCACCACCTTCATCACTGCGCTCATTTTGTTTGCCGTAGGTACTGGTGCGATTAAAGGCTTCGCTGTGACCTTAATGATAGGTATTGCGACTTCTATGTTTACCGCCATCGTGGGTACTCGCTCAATCGTTAACGCGATTTGGGGTGGTAAGCGCGTGAAGACTCTGTCTATCTAAGGGGAAGTGACAATGATTGAAGTTTTATCCTTAAAACATACAGTAAACTTCCTCCGCCATGCACTGCCTATTAGCATTATGTCGGCAGTGTTAGTGCTGGGCTCGCTGGTATCGCTCGCAACTAATGGCGTTAACTGGGGTCTTGATTTCACTGGCGGTACTGTTGTTGAAATGGAGTTTACTCAGCCGGTTGATTTGAATGCGCTGCGTGTGCAACTGACGACGCCAGATTCCGAAGGTGCGATCGTGCAAAACTTCGGTTCTAGCCGTGACGTACTTGTACGTTTACAGGTGAAAGAAGGCGTTAAGAGCGATGTGCAGGTTAAGTCTATCATGGAAGCCGCGCAGAAAGTTGACCCACAAGTGCAGCAGAAGCGTGTTGAGTTTGTTGGCCCACAAGTGGGTAAAGAACTGGCAGAGCAAGGTGCATTGGCGGTATTAGTTGCGCTGATTTGTATCATGATCTATGTGTCGTTTCGTTTCGAATGGCGCTTAGCGTTTGGTTCTGTAGCGGCACTGGCGCACGATGTCATCGTGACCTTAGGGGTGTTTTCGTTATTCCAATTGGAATTTGACTTGACCGTATTGGCGGGCTTGTTGACGGTGGTGGGTTACTCACTTAACGATACTATTGTGGTATTTGACCGTATCCGTGAGAACTTCCTTAAGATGCGTAAGAGCGATCCTGAAGAAATAGTTAACATTTCAATCACTCAAACGATGAGCCGTACCATTATTACAACGGGCACGACTTTGGTGACTGTTGTGGCCTTGTTCCTTAAGGGCGGCACTATGATCCATGGCTTTGCGACTGCATTGCTGTTGGGGATTTTTGTGGGTACTTATTCCTCTATCTATGTGGCGAGCTTCTTGGCCGTTAAACTGGGTATCAATCGTGAACACATGATGCCAGTTGAGATTGAGAAAGAAGGCGCAGACCAACCTCCTATGATGCCTTAAAGGTTAATTTCGAGTTAAAAAGCCACCTATGAGGTGGCTTTTTTTTGCATCAATTTTGAGGCATATCTGACATTCTGCTAGCAAACTCACAAAGTTATAGTCAGTTATGCTGTAAAAGGTGAATGTTAATTTATTTAACAACTGATGTAAAAATCAGCGCTCGACAGCCTCGGCTATTTAGCAGTAGGATGTCGGCAACCCATATTCTAGAGAGTTGTAGCCGTAGGATGTCGCATGGAAGAACGTAAAGTGTTAGTTGCTGGTGGTAATTTATTGCAGGCCCATACATGGAAAGGTTTATTGGAAGCCTGTGGCATTCATGTTGAACTCAGAGGTGAAGCGTTATTAGGCGGCATTGGTGAACTTCCTACTGGGATGCAAAACGTCGAGTTATGGGTAGGTGAGTCCCAATACGCGTCAGCACAAGTTCAATTGAATGCGTTGGATGTTGAAAGTCCGCAATGGCAGTGTGTGCAATGCCATGAGACTAATGAAGGCAGTTTTGAGCTTTGCTGGCAATGTAGCTCAGAGCGCAGCGAAAGCCACAACTAGCCTTTCACTGGCAACCTTCTCAGCTTTGCGGTGAGGCTGAAAGATTGCGTCTGCAGGATGAGAAGATTACACTTTGCTGATAAGCTGACATTCATTATGTCATTCAATATCTTATCTAGGAGTTAGTGATGCAGCATCCCAATGCATTTTCCGCCCTTGTTGACGCTATTCTGCCTAATATCACCGAAGTGACAATCGAAGCTTATCAGGCTGATGACCGCTGGCACCTTGTTGATGTGCGTGAGGATCGTGAGTGGCTGCAAGATCATTTACCCCAAGCGAAACATTTAAGCCGGGGTATTTTAGAGCGTGATATCGAAGCGCGTTTCCCTGATAAAAATACATTCATATTACTCTACTGCGCGGGTGGTGCGCGCTCCGCCTTGGCTGCCCATAATCTGCAACTTATGGGTTACACCCACGTTGCCTCTATGATTGGTGGCTATAAGGGCTGGGTACAGCGTCAACTGCCAGTGGTGCAGGACTAAGCGTTCAGGATCTCATCTAATGCAATATTTTCCCTTGTTTGTCGATACGGTTAATTTGAATGTTCTACTGGTGGGCGCGGGCGATGTGGCGAGCCGTAAGTTAGCACTGCTGACACGTACTGAAGCCAATATCCACGTGGTAGCGCCAGAGGTGAACCCTGAAGTGCAACGTTATGCAGATGCTGGCCGCATTTTGTTATCCCAGCGTGAAGTTGTCCATGCCGACGTTCAAAATTATGATTTGGTGTATTTAGCTACGGCAAACGACAGTCTTAATGCAGAGTTAGCGACCTTAGCTACCGCGCGTGGTATCTGGGTTAATGCCGTTGATAATCCGGCCTTTTGCCGCTTTATCACTCCTTCTATTGTTGATCGAGGTCGTTTAGTGGTCGCGATCAGCACTGCGGGCGCTGCACCGGTATTTGCACGCACGATTCGCTCGCGTTTAGAATCTAGCCTACCGCAGTCACTCAAACCGTTATTCGATTTTGTCGCCGATAGACGCGTCGAAGTACAAGATAAACTCGATTCAACCTCGAAACGCCGCTTATTTTGGGAGCGTTTTTTCGATACCAATGGCGACCGTTTCGATAGTCGTACCACTGAGCATTACCATAATGCGTTTAATAACTTAGTCTGCCGCGGCGAAATCCTTTTGTTGGATGATGCAACCTCTGTGGACTTACTGCCGCTCGCCGCCATGCCGCTATTGCAGCGCCTCGATTGTATATACAGCCAAGGTGATTTAAGCGTTGAACTCGCTGAACTTGTTCGCCGCGACGCAGATCGCGGTTTTTTACCCGCTTTCAGTGAGTTGAGTCAACAGTATGAGCTGGGTACGCGCATGCTACTGGTAGCGGATACGCAAAAAATCAGCTTGTTGAAAGCCCATTTCCCCATGGCTAAACATCTGCGACCCGGTGCGATTTAATTTCTTACCGATTCAGCCTTTTGTTCGATTGCACTTTATGTTCGATTTCATGGGCGTATTCTATTGTTCGTTTGAGCTAATGCCGAGTCTCAGGTAGACTCGGCAGCCTTATTTTAGGATTTCGCTGTTTCAGGATTTCACTCTGCATTTAGGATGACTATGGCCCTCAAGGCGACCGTGTTTAAAGTCAATTTACAGATAGCCGATATGGATCGGAATTATTACCAAGACCATCAATTGACGCTTGCACAGCATCCTTCCGAAACCGATGGCCGCATGATGGTGCGTTTACTCGCGTTTATTGTGAATGCCAGCGAAACCTTAAGTTTTAGTAAAGGTCTGTGCGTCGATGACGAGCCAGAGCTATGGGACAAAACCCTATCCGGTGAAATTGAGTTGTGGGTTGAGTTTGGTCAGGCCGATGAAAAATGGCTGCGAAAGGCCAGCGGCCGTGCCAAAGTCGTGCAGCTCTTTACCTATGGTGGTCGCAGTGTACCGATTTGGTGGAAACAGAATCAGCAAGCGTTAGAGCGTTATCAGAATTTAAAAGTGTGGAATATTGCCGAAGAGTCCGTCACGGCGATGGAAGCCTTTGTTGGGCGTAATATGGCATTGCAAGTTTCGATTAGTGAAGGCCAAATTTGGTTATCGGATAATGAAACCAGCGTGTTGATTGAGCCTGAAATTCTCAAAGATATTGAATAACATGTTTTGTAAAAAAAGAGCCTGCAATTGCAGGCTCTTTCCGTTTATCACTTTTAAGTATCAGTAAGAGTATCGATTTTGATTTATTTGAAGCTCAGTTCCCAGCTATCGATATAGCCAGCATCACCACGGCCACTGTCTACGGCTTTTAACTTCCATACGCCGTTCGAATTCGCACCTGTCATATCTGCGGTATAGCTCTTGTTGATATTGTCTGCACCAAGACCTGTGTTGTTATGCAGGGTAACCGTTTTTCCTGAAGGGCTGATCAGCTGCACTTTTAAGTCACCAATGTAAGGGTGGACTATGTTCACGACTGCAGTCACAGTACCTGAATCACCTGTGCGAGTAACCGTGATTGGGCTAGTGATCCCCGCCGCTTTGTTATCAGGAATATTATAGTTATCAGTATTGCTATAGCTCGTTGGCGTACCGCCGCCATTAGACGCTGTGTAGCTCGCCGTTAACGACACACCAGTGAAAGCCGAATCGCCTTTCACCATGGCATAGTAAGTGCCTGATTGTACGTTGGTGATTGGACAAGACTCACTATTGCCACTTTTATACGGACGGCAATCGTAATTAGTGGTGGTTGGCGCCGCGCCATATTGCACATACAAGTCCGCATCACCTGTGCCACCGTTCATCACAAAGCCTAGGTTAGTTGCACCAGCTGGAACTTCAAATGAAAAATGTAATTCTTCACCTGTTGCGCCTGCTAAACCTGTTTTCGCCACACCGTTCACGAGAACACTATCGCCCGGTTCGGTTGGATCGACAGGACCCGTTGGACCAGTACAAGATGCGTCTAGGAAGGCTTTTGCTGCAACTGCATTAACTAAACCATAGCCATAGTAGTTGTCACGACCCGCAGTACCAAGATCTTCTGCTGTCATTTTCAATGCGTTACGGACTTGCGCCGCACTACATTCTGGGTGGTAGCTCCACACTAAGGTCGCAACACCTGACACATGCGGTGTCGCCATTGATGTACCGTTGTAGTACTCGTAATCTTTATTGCCTTGGTTGCTGACAGTGACTGTGGCGCCCAGTTGATTGCGCAATGCTAAGCCTGTTGCACGATCAACAGATACAGAAACCATATTGATTTCGTTGTTAGCATCGACAAGGAAGGGGTTTTGTAAGCCGGGTAATGCCGCGTTACTGTAAACAATCGTCGCACTGGCACCCGCATTCTTACAGGCTTTAGCTGCGTTAATTTCAGGGTAGCTAGTGCCTTGATTACCAACACGTTCCACTAAACAAATCTTATTGGTCATGTTGCCGCAGTTGAAGCTTGTGCCGCTAACGGTACATTCTGCCAAAGTTGCAGTGCTGGTACCGTTAAATGGTGCGGGGACATAGCTGCCACCAGAGGATATCAGGCGATTGTGCGGCACGACACCTGAGTCAAAGTAAGACTGACTGCCGATAGTGATATCGGCTAAACGGCCTTCGCCACGGGTAACCGTCGACAGAATCGCTTCACCAGGGCCTGATATTTCCACTTGGTTAGTGTATTGGGAGAATGCTGAGTGGTCTTTATGGTTATCCACAGAGGCGACAGACATGACGCCATCGTAGGATGCTGGATAGCTGTGAGTGCTATTCCCATCGTTACCCGCAGCAGCAATCAGGAGAACACCATTATTATAGTGGGCGGCCAGAGCGTTACGCTCAGTGGTACTAGAACCTGAACCACCTAAACTCATAGTGACAACATTGGCGCCGTTGGTGACACAAGTGTCTACGGCAGCGACTAAGGATGAAGAGTAGCCCCAGCCAGATTCATTAAACACTTTGATCACATGAATATTGGCATTTTGATTTGGCATAACGCCGATCACGCCATCATTGTTAGCAATCGCCGCAATCGTCCCCGCAACGTGGGTACCGTGGGCGTTATTATTGCCCGGCTCAAACCAGTTACCCGTGCCTGAGTTATTGGTTCCTGTGACATTGTTGCCACCTAAGTCGCTGTGACTACGGTCGTAGCCTGAGTCGATAATACAAATAGTGCGGTTACCGGCTTGGCTGTCGCTTAGCTGGGTTGCTCCCACAAAAGTTTGGCCCCAAGGCGTACTTTCACTTAGAAAGCGGCGTGGCATATCTTCTTCGACATATTCCACATCAGCACGGGTTTTTAAGGCATTGATCCCTTTGGCATCGAGTTTCACCGAGTAACTGTTACTGCGGCCGATACGCTTCATTTCCTTCGCTTGTACTTTATTTAATGCGGTATGTTGGGCACTGATTTCAGCCATTTGTGGCTGATAATTCATTGTGGTTGGTAGCGTATCTGTTGTCGCGTCATTGAGTGACTGCAGATCACTCGTTGATTGCACACTATTGGCTGACATGATGGCCGCGGCATCAGTGTTTTTAAACTTCACAATATAACGCTTTGGCAGTGGAGAGGTTTGTGCTTGTAATGCTGCGGCAAAACCTGGGGCTTGTGGTGCTGCTTGTACACCAGCTGAGATCGCAATAGCTAAGCTTGAAAGGCTTAACGCTATTTTAGTGGTTCTGTTGATTGTCATGTTCTTCTTCCATGGTCAATTTAGTGTTAATCATTATTATTTTATGTTTCATAAGAATAACTACGACTCAGATGCTACTCGGTTAGTGAATTTATCTGCGACCACGTCATTTGTAAATCAATTGTTAACGGTATGGCGGTTGGTAAGTATTTAGATTTAATAGTCATTTATAGTGCATATAAATTCAAGTTGTAACGATTTGTAACCAAATTTTATTAAAATATTTGTTTTTTTATGTGATAAACGTGAATAAGTGAATACGAATTTACGACTTCATATGAGGGCTTTTGATTGATTTTACCGTTATCAATGCATTGAAATTTATATATATATTTTTTTGTAATTAAAAATAACAAAAACAAACTTTAAGTTTTCATCATAATGATAATATTTTCTCAAGTGATTGATTATGCGAAATTGTTGCAAAAGGCTGTCAATAGGGTGGCAGTTGCCAATGGATTGACTTTACTTAGGCTTTTGGGAATACGGGTGTTACTTATTTTATAGAACTACTAAAAAATCCTGTGTTCTTTCGTCCACAATGAATCTGGTAAGAACCTATTAATCCACCCCCTGCTTAATTTCGATATTTTATTTAGACAATAAAAAAGCGCCCTAGGGCGCTTTTAGCCGTTAAGCCTTGAATGGCTAGAGCGAGGTGAGAGTACTAAAGTGATTTATTCTTACTTCCCCACACTAGAAATTTGATGGTTGTTAATTACTTAGCGGGCGTTTTTTGCGCTTCAACTAAGGTGGAATAGCCGCCACCATCATAGGTTTGGGTGTATCCGGCAGCGACTAAGGCTTCGGTCGCAATACTGCTACGACGACCGCTGCGGCAATACAAGACGACGGGAGCATCTTTGGCGATGCCACGCTTAGCAAACTCCTCTGCCACTTGCTCAAAGGGAATATTGACCGCATTCGCTAAATGACCTTCGGCAAATTCTTCAGGCGTTCTAACATCGAGCACCATAGCGCCTGCGGCAATTTTATCCCATGCGATTGCAGGATCTTGGTCGGCGGCGCTGGCTATCATGGGCATTAGCAGCAGTGGCATGAGTACCAGTGATTGCAAGCTTAATAGGGCTAAGCGCATTAGACTTTGGCCACGGGTTACGAGGTTGTGGGTCACTTTATCTCTCCTTGACGGCTTTTTGGCACGCTTGTATTAGCCAAGCGTGTACTTGCTCACCTAACTCTTATCTCTTATCTCTTATCTCTTATCTCTTATCTTAACTCTTAAGTAATGACTGTATGTGGCTTAGCTTTGTTTAGCAATTTCAGCCTCTGATTTTACACCCAATTTGCGTAAAACCATGGCGGCAGGACAAAAACCGGTAAAAGCACTTTGGAATAGGTTAGCGCCAACAAATGCGGTTAACCACAGAAAGTTGTGGTGCACATAGGCGGTTAACACCAGTGACAGTAACACCATAAATCCGGCAAAAGCCATAATACTGCGTTCTAATGACATACCTTACTCCTTGAAGCCATCTTGGTGATGGCCTTTGTTGTGGTTAATTTTGTGTTTGTATCTGAACAGTATTCATACGGTTTTTCATGGCCGTGTAGTACAGCACAGGGATGACAACTAACGTCAGTATGGTCGAGATAAAAATACCAAAGATCAGACTGATCGCTAAGCCATTAAAAATCGGATCATCAAGAATAAACAATGCCCCTATCATGGCTGCAAATGCAGTCAGCATGATAGGTTTAGCTCGCACAGCGCCAGAGTGGATCACTGCCCGCTCAAAGGGCACGCCGGATGCGGTTTCTTGATTAATAAAATCGACCAATAATATCGAGTTACGCACAATAATCCCCGCCAGCGCTATCATGCCTATCATGGACGTCGCGGTGAATTGCGCTCCGAGCAGGGCATGTCCAGGCATTACGCCAATCACAGTCAGTGGAATTGGCGCCATGATGATAAGCGGCACCAGATACGATCTAAACTGCGCGACCACCAATAAATAAATCGCAATCATACCGACCGCATAGGCGATACCCATGTCTCTAAAGGTTTCGTAGGTGATCTTCCATTCGCCATCCCAGAGCACGGCGACTGAGTCTAACCCTGTGGGTTGGTGAATATAATGCTGATCAAACCCTAAGCCATCGGTGCCATCAATTTTGCCCGCCATATCGAACATACCGTAGAGCGGGCTGTCCAGTGGTCCCGACATATCGGCGACGACCATGATCATAGGGATCATATTCTTATGGATAATTGGTGCATCGATTTTGCCGCGTTTGATGGTCACCAGCTCAGAGACAGGCACAGATTGCCCCGTTTGGCTCAGTAACTTCATATTCAGCACTTGCTCTAAATCGACTTTCGCGCCTTCGTTTAATTGCAGGCGGATCGGTATCGGTTGTTTTTGCTGGGCTTGATGTAAATAGCTCACATCTTTGCCGCCAACTGAGGTGGCAATCAAGTCGACAATATTGCTGTAGGGCACGGCCATCAGGCTGGCTTTACTGCGGTCGATCATCACTTGCCATTTTTGCTGGGCGGCGGGCAAGAAAATATCGATATCGACCACATCTTTGGTTTCATGGAACAGCGCCTGCATCTCATATGCGGCTTGCTCGCGAATAGCGGGACTTGGGCCATACACTTCTGCAACCAGCGGCGACCACACTGGTGGTCCAGGTGGAACTTCAACCACTTTGATATTGGCTTGATATTGCTCGCCAATTTGCTGCAGTTCGTCTCGCACCGATACCGCTATGCTGTGGCTGTCGCGCTTGCGGTGTTTCTTATCCACTAGATTCACTTGGATGTCGCCAAGCTCTTGGCTGTGACGCAGGAAATAGTGGCGCACTAAGCCGTTAAAGTTCATTGGCGCGTTAGTGCCCGCATACAATTGCAGATGCTCGACTTCAGGGACGGTTGTTAGGTAGCGACTCAAATCCTGCAATACTCTTTGTGTTTGCTCTACGGGAGTGCCTTCTGGCATGTCCACCATCACTTGAAACTCGGACTTATTATCGAAGGGCAGCATTTTCAGCACCACGAGCTGACCCACGGGGAGCGCGACAGCGATACCGATCAACACAAATACGCCAGCAGCCAGTCCCACTCTTGCCTTACGGGCATTTTTACCCAGCAGGAAAGGACCAATTAAGTGAGTAAAGAGGCACACCATCTTAGTTTCAGCTTCATCCTCGTGCGAGGCTTGGGCAGTATCGTGTTGGTCATTATGTTTCAGCAGTTTACGACTGAGCCAAGGAGTGACCACAAATGCCACAACGAGGGAAATTAACATGCCCATACTGGCGTTGATGGGGATCGGGCTCATGTAAGGCCCCATTAAGCCCGATACAAAAGCCATCGGCAGCAAGGCAGCGATAACTGTAAATGTCGCCAGAATCGTCGGGCCGCCGACTTCATCGACCGCCACTGGGATAAGCTCACTAAAGGACTTTTTGCCGAGCGCCATATGCCGGTGGATGTTTTCTACTACGACTATGGCATCGTCGACCAAGATGCCGATGGAAAAGATTAACGCGAACAAGGACACGCGGTTTAAGGTAAATCCCCATGCCCAAGAGGCGAAAAGGGTGATCGCTAGCGTGATAATAATGGCCACACCCACGACTAAGGATTCGCGGGCGCCCATGGTTAAAAAGACCAGTACAACTACGGCGCTGGTGGCAAAAATCAGTTTTAAAATAAGGGTATTAGATTTATCCGCCGCGGTTTCGCCATAGTTACGTGACACTGTGACTTCGACATTTGCCGGGATCAACACATTGTCGACCTTAGCTATCCGCTCAATCACACTGTCGGCGATATCGACGGCATTTTGGCCTGCTTGTTTACCAATTGCGATTGTGACAGCGGGATAAATGTCGGTTTTATCTGCGTGCCAAACGCTCTGTTTCGGGATATCACTTTTTAAGCTGATTTCAGCAATATCCGCCAAATAAATCGGAATATTTTTGCCTTGTTTATCTTGATAGACACTGACGACTAATTGCTTGAGATCGTCGATGGATTGTAAAAACTGCCCAGCTTGGACCTTTATCTCTTGATTGCCTTGCACTAAGGATGCAGGCATAGAGACCATATTATTGTCATTCAGGCTTTGTCTTAACTTATCGTAGGTCAGATTAAAGCTGTTCATCTTGGCGGGATCGATACGTATGTTGGCCACCATATCGTGCTGGCCAACGGTATCGATTTCGCGAGTGCCGTGAATACGCTTAATTTCGGTTTCTAATCCAAGGGCGACATGGGTTAGCTGCTCAGCAGACACTTGCCTGTCCTTTGACCATAAGGTCAAACTGACAATGGGCACATCATCGATGCCGCGGGGTTTAATTAGCGGATCGCCCACGCCAGCGCCCCTTGGCAATTTATCCATATTGGAATAAATCTGGTTGTATAGGCTGACGATGGCATCATTGCGCGCAACGCCGACCTTAAAGATGACGATGATCAGCGCGCCATCGGGTTGGGAGAACGAGTACAGAGTATCTATGCCTTTGATTTCGGAGATCACTTGTTCCGCTGGCAGGGTGACTAAGTTTTCAACTTCCGTGGGTGTCGCACCGGGAAAAGGGATAAACACATCGGCAAAGGTGACATCAATTTGTGGCTCTTCTTCTTTTGGTGTCACCAAAATGGCGAATAAGCCAAGTAAGAGCCCGAGAAGTGCTAATAGCGGCGTGATGGCGCTATTTTGAAAGGCAGCGGCAATTCGTCCGGAAATCCCAAGTGTGGTTTGTGGTACTGGAGCATGTTTCATAAAACAACCTCGACAAAGCTTAAGTCGCTAGGGAATTTATTGCTTCTTGCTGAGCAACACTTGGTAGGCATCAACGGCCACCTTGTCACCCGACTTAAGGCCCGCAAGCACTTCTACTTCGCCATCTAAGGGCTCAGTGACACGGACTTGGGTCAGTACAAAGGCTTCGCCTTGTTTAAGGTAAACACTGCTCAGTTCGTTCATTGTGAGCAGTGCAGAGGTGGGCAGTTGGATTTTTTCCCGATCGCCATTTTTAAAGGAAGCTTTTGCCCAAGTACCGGGTTGAAGATTGGCTTCATTTTCTGGCAGATTAATTCGCACTTGATAACTGTGGCTGACGGGATCGGCGAAACTGAAAATCGTGAGGTCGGTTGAGGTGAACTCGCGCCCATCACTTAAACGGACGAGAAATTCGGGGGAATTTTTAAGTTGGTTAATGTAACGCTGTGGCACTTGAGTAATGGCGCGCATTTGACTCGCGGAAAACCCTGAAAGTAGTGCTTGTCCTGGGCTTACGGTTTCGCCAAGTTCGACAAAACGCTCAGTGACTATGCCACTAAAAGGCGCTGAAACGACAGTGTATTTTAAGGGTTCGTTGGCTTTGATGACACGGGCTTGTGCTGCACTGACGGCTTGTTCTGTTGCTTTAGCATTGGCGGTGGCTTCATCCATCGCGCCCTTAGAAATCGCGCCTTGGGGAAATAGCTCTTTATAACGTTTGTATTGTGCCTGAGCTTCGACATTTAAAGCCTTCGCTTTGGCTAGATCAGCCTCAAAGCTTGCCAGTTCAGCGCCTTGCTCTTTACTGGTAATTTCCAGTAGGGCGGCTCCTTCGGGGACGACATCGTTAACATCGTAGTTGAGTTTGACAATACGACCAGAGGTTTGCGCCGATACCGTCGCTGCTTTTACTGCTTCAATGGTGGCGTCTAAGGTGACCCAATTCGGATAGGGTTTATTTAAGACTTCGATGGTTTCGACTGAGGCTGCCTGAGCTTGCGTACTGGAAAGTGCCAGCAGTAAGAAAAAAGCACGAGAAATTGATGTCATAACTTATATCACCCCAGATGTAATTTATGAGAAAATTCTAATGGAGTTGTTTTCAATAGGCAATCAATATTTATTAGAAAAATTTAATGTAGTGTTTTTACCTAATTTAGGAATAAGGAATAAGGCCTATAGCGCCTTATTCCTCGTGCTTCAGATCTTCAAATTAAGCCTAAAATTTAGTCATTTAAATAATAGGTTAGTGTGGAAACGATGCGAATTTGTTTAATGTAAGGCGTGCTGCTGTCGCGGTCTGAAATGGTGAACTGGCCTTGACTCGCACTTTTAATTTTTCCGAGGCGAGAATCCGAATCCTTAGCAAATTTTTCAGCCACTTCGCGGGCATTTTGAGTCGCTTCTTGCACCATGACAGGTTTGACTGAGTTGAGATCGGTAAACAGAAACTCAGTGCGATTATCATAATCTTGGCTAGCGATCGCTATACCTTCTTTTACTAAGTTAATCATTTGCTTACGGGTATTCAGCATGAGATCAATTTGTGGGGTATAAACTGATAGGTTCACTTTTGCCGAGTAACGGTATCTGACGTTGGGATCGACATAACCTTGGGCTTGGCGATCTTCAATTGAAGGCAAAGAGACAGTAATTTCGCTGTCGCTAAAGCCTTGTTCCTTTAAGAACGCCACAACACGATCGGTTTTTTGCTGAACCGTCTCGTAGAGTTTAGGCAGATTGTTATCGACCTCAGTGAAATTGATTGGCCAAATTGCCACATTGGCTTTGACTTCTTTTTCCGCTAAGCCCTTTACCGTGACCGTGCGTTCCATGGCTTTCATTTGCAATAGTGCTGAGCTTGCTGTCTGGCCTACATAAACAAGTCCAGCGCAAAGGAAACCACCTAACAGCAGGGCAGGAAGGATGTTACTTTTTTCCATAAAAAGAATCTCTTGATTAGATGAACTCAGTCTACGATACCGAATAAACCTCAGTCATGCACTGGGTTTATTCGGAATAGATGCCGCTTAAGGCAGAGGAGATTATGTTGAGAGATGAGTTTTGAAATATCTGTTTAAAGCATTTTATTTTTCAGGAGGGATGGCGCTTGGCTGCCATAATTCGACTTTATTGCCATCAGGGTCAATAAACCAGCCAAAGCGGCCAAATTCTGAATCTTCAATACCCCCAATCGGTTGACCGCCACCTTGCTCTACTTGTACTAGGGCTTGCTCTAGATCGTCAACGACAAAGTTGAACATAAACCCTTTATCTGAGGGGGCGAAATAGTCCGTGCTATGGGCGAAAGGGGTCCAAACATGGTAGCCAAGAGTTGATTTATCTGTGTGATAAAACGCGGCGCCTCCCCAGTTTTCAATAGGGACTTGAAGATGGGTTTTGTACCAAGTTGCCAAGGCAACGGGATCGACACTTTTAAAGAAAATTCCACCGAGTCCAATGACTTTAGCCATAGCCGTAGCTGCATTTACAGGAGTATGAATTAACTTTAGGCAATAAATGCTTAAGATACAAAAAAGCCGCAAAAAATGCGGCTTTGGTGTTAGGAATTTATCTTAGAACTGGTAGCTGTATTGAACTGAGTAGTACATACCACTTGATTCAGTAATCGCATTAACAGGGCCTGCGATTGCGCTGTTTTCGATCAGGTGAACTTCTTCACCTTTAATATAAGCGATACCAAAGTCAACCGTGTTTTGTGGGTTGATGTGGTAGCTCATACCCGCTGTATACCAGTTACGGTCAGAGTCTGGGAATGAAATAGAGCTGATTTCGTCCACAACGCCTTGGTCATGCATATAACCCGCGCGCACGGTGAATTGTTCGTTGATTGTGTAAGTGCCACCTAGGCTGAATAACCATGAATCTTTCCATTGGTATTCTTTCAGCGCAACATCACCTACGGCTTGAGTCACTCCAACAGCTGGAATGGTTGCAACACCATCTTTAGCTGTGATTTGTTCAAAATTACCCCATTGGGTGTGCTGTGCTGTATAGTGCAGAGCAAACTTAGGGGTGATTTGATGAAAACCTGCAACTTGGAAGATATCCGCTAGCGGTACATCTAAACTATCAAAACTGGTGGCAACAGCCACTTGTCCAACATTTGGTATATTGGTTGATGTAATGGTATTAACATCACCTTTAACATTCACTGTTGGGCTGAAACGGTAGCTGATACCGAAACGATTGTCTTTATCTAACTCAATTGTGGCACCCACAATACCACCAAACGCCCAACCGTCAGCGTCGACGTCAACCAGAGGTGTCGCGCCCATGTTACGGGTTAAACGGCCTTCACCGTAAATGGCATCAATACCAGCACCGATACTGAACATGTCATTAATACGGTATGAAAGGCTGGTGTTAAAATTAACCGTTGTTACTTCTGTTTCGCCAAGCAGATCATAAGGTGCTGGTGAGCCTGCTGGTAAACTCTTTGAAAGTGAGCTGGCATCGGTACCGGTACCAAAGTTAGAGAAAGCGGCAAAACCTACGGCGAACTTATCGTCGATGGGGTGGATGTAGAAAATATTAGGGATAATTTTAGAGCTACCCGCGTCATCGATGCTGCCTAAGTCAACGGCACCACCGGCAAAGTTAACGTCTTTAACATCAACAGTAATATCGGCATAAGTTAAGCCGAAGGAGATCGCATCTTTATCGAATAATGCCATAGCAGCAGGGTTACGTGATAACACAGAAGCGTTATCGGCAATAACCGCATCACCCGCAAATGCACGGCCCATACCCGTTGCTGATTGGCTGTTTAGTTGAAAACCTGAAGCTAAGGTTTGTGTGCTTGCTAATGCGACAGAAACGGCAATGAGTGTCTTGTTGAATGTTTTCATTATTATTCTCTCTATTTTTTATAAGTATTGGATTTTTATTCGGTCCTAGTCCGCCGAAAGTATTTAAATCCATTTATTAGTCTCCGGCATCTTATGGATTCAATGTACCCTCAACAAGTCCGACCAGAAGTGAAATATGTTAATTTTCAGTTAATTAAAAGTCTTTAAAACAAGAGTGATACTTTAGTATGCTTGAATGGTCTGGCCAGATGCTTGATATGAAGGGCTTTGGGTACCGCTATGGGTTTCAATTGAAGTTAACGGTTTGTAATGGTGTGTTGGGCATTTAAAAGGATACAAAATGTAAAAAGCGCACACTTGTGCGCTTTTTAACATATGGAAGCATATCTAGATTAGAGTGCAGACTTAAATTGTTCGAACTCTGTCGTTACTTTTTCACTTGGAGCAGAGAATTTACTGACTAAAATACCCGCAATAGTCGCGAATATAAACCCAGGAAGGATTTCGTATACTTCAAAAATGCCACCAGTGAGTTGCTTCCAAATCACCACGGTTAATGCACCGACAATAATAGTGGCGATAGCGCCATTACGGCTATATTGCTTCCAAAACAGGGATAACAAGACTACGGGACCAAAGGCCGCACCAAAGCCTGCCCAAGCATAACTCACTAGGCTGAGCACGCTACTTTCAGGATTGAGTGCTATCACACCTGCAATTACAGCGATAGCGAGTACACCTAAACGACCTACCATCATTAGCTCGCGATCATCGGCCTTTGGGCGCAACCATTTACGGTAGAAATCTTCGGTGATGACACTTGAGCAGACTAAGAGCTGTGAGTCGATAGTACTCATGATTGCCGATAAAATAGCGGCGATTAATAGCCCACCAATCCATGGGTTAAACGCCGCTTGAGCTAAATGGATAAATACCGTTTCAGAATTGGCTAATGGCTCTTTGGCGAAATAGAGCGATCCTGCGATACCTGTGGCTAACGCGCCAATGAGAGATAACACCATCCAGCTCATGGCTATACGGCGTGACAAGGGCAGGGCATCGGCACTGCCTATCGCCATAAAACGCGACAAAATATGTGGCTGACCAAAATAACCTAGGCCCCATGCGAGCAAAGATAACATGCCGATGGCAGTGGTTTTGTCATTGACCAATGCCAACATTGCGGGATCAATCGTTTCAATACCTGCATGGCTTTCGGGGTGAGCGAAAACGGCAAAAGGGACAATCAATAGGGCGATGAGCATTAAACTGCCTTGGAAAAAGTCAGTCCAACACACGGCAAAGAAACCGCCAATAAAGGTGTAACCGACTATGATTGCCGAGCCAATCACGAGGGCTGCGGTGTAATCAAGCCCAAAGACTTTCTCAAACAAAATCGCGCCACCGACCATGCCTGAGGAGGCATAGAAAGTAAAAAATACCAGAATAGTGATTGCGGAAACAAGCTTGAGATAGCCTTGGGTATCGTGGAAACGTTTCTCGAAAAAATCCGGTAAAGTGAGGGCGTTATCGGCGAGTTGGGTATAAATGCGCAGTCGCTTGGCAACAAATAACCAGTTTAGCCAAGCACCAATAATTAATCCTACGCCAATCCAGGCTGCACCTAAGCCGCTTAAGTAAACTGCGCCGGGTAACCCCAGTAACAGCCAACCTGACATGTCAGATGCACCCACGCTGAGTGCGGTCACTGCGGGGCCCATTTTGCGGCCACCTAAAATATAATCATCAACAGTATCGGTAGCACGGTAAGCCCAAAAACCTATGCCCATCATCAATACTAAGTAACCAACAAATGTGATTAAAATCGGGGTTTCAATCGTCATCTTGCCTTTTCCCATCTTTTTATTATTAAAAGTGGCAAGCATGCTACCAGATGTTTGAACGTGCGCCCATTAGCAGATGTAAGTGTGATTGAAATCTAACCTCCGATAACATGAAAATATCGGAGATTGATTTTTAAATGCAATTTATAACAATGGCTTAAATAAATATATTCTTGATTTCGTCTTTTATATAGCTAAGGTCAGCTTGATCCTCACCTATGAGCAAAATAAATGCATCGGGCGTTTCAAAGCCCATTCCTTGATATTTACCGTCGGCGAAGGTTTTATCCAACACCATACGTTTCTCGAGTGGCACGATAAAGAGTGTCACCTTACTTTGTTCGCCCTGAAGTACTAAGTGCAGGCTTTTTACCCCTTGAAAATCGCAATAAGAGGTGTAATACACTTTGCCCGGTTGTTGGGTAAATTTGGCATTGCCAAAGTCTTTTATTGACGCAAGCTGGGCATTGACTTGACTAAAATTGACATTTTGATCGACATGCAAGGCAATATCTTCATGGTAGACATGGGCCAGTGCATGTTCAGCCAAATCAATAGGCCCTAAGCGTAATAGGCTGAAGCTGATCCCTACCACAAACGCAACCGAGGCTGCCATGGCCACTAAAAAAAACGTTTGCCGGCGCTGTTTATGGTGCTGTTGTAACTGCTGACGCAAAATGAGTTTGTCGGCGAGATCCTCAGCCACATCTACTTTCAATGCGTTACTCAGTTTGGCATCAAGGTTTTTAAGCTCATTGATTAGGGCTTGGTTTTCTGACTTGGCATTGATTTGTGCCAGAAAGTCAGCATCTTGATTATGAGGATCTTCATAAGCTTGACGTCTAAATTTAAGCTCATCCATTGGATTGACCTCTCACATCATTCTTCTCAAGTAATTCTTTCAATTGGCTCCTCGCCCGAAATAAACGCGTCATTACGGTGTTGCGATTGAGCTCCATCAGCTCGGCGATTTCATCGCCACTAAAGCCACCAATGAGCTGGAGTAAGAGTGGTTCGCGGTATTCGATATCCAGCTTGCCAATTTGTCGACGGATCAGATATTGCTCGGTCTGCTCTTCACTGCTATTGGAGATATTGTCCTCTAAGGTATCTTGCTCAACGTCGGAATAATCGAACTGTTTACGCTCGAAACGCCGCGCATTTTCACGCCTAAGAATCGTGATCAGCCAAGCTTTCGCCGCTTTATCATCCTTGAGGGAATCCAAAGAGCGCCACGCCCGCAAGAAGGTTTCTTGGGTAATGTCTTCAGCCACGTGTTTATCGCCGGATAACCAGTAGGCGTAGCGGAAGATGTCTGCATGTAGCGCCTTGACTAGGCTGTTGTATCGTCGTTGTTTACTTAGCATGTCAGAAGAGACCGCGGGCTCGACGGATTTCTTACGCCAGTTAGCAAACATTTTTATTTTTTCGGCTTGTTGGCTGAATGTTTAGCATAGTTGAGCTCGCTTCTCTCTCATTAAATCCTTAATTTACTTAGGATTCAGTGGGCTTAATGGCGCTGATTTAGGTGCGGAATGTTTATGCTCACAAGCCTTAACCGCGTTAAGTAAGGCGGTACATTCGGCGCTTAAGTGGCTATTTGTATTGTTAGAATTCGCACTGCTCGTATTAGCACTGTCAGTATGGTGGCTCTTATCGGCCTTCGCACTGTAGGCTTTGATTTGCAGTTGCTGTATCGCTGCTGCCAGTTGTGGTGACTGCTCAGCAATCTTATCTAATGTCATAGGCGTTTGCTGTAACTCACTGAAATATCGCTGCAATTGCAACATAATCCGGCTCACATCGCCACTGGCGCAGGCTTGCTCTAATCCTTTAAAGCCGGAGGCAGTCACTGATTGTGCTGAACTGATTGAAGAGTTTACTGAAATTGGGGCGGCCGTTTGATTTTTTAAGGCGCGGCGCCAAGCGACTAAGGTGATAATCCAAGCGACTAGAGTCACCAGCCATAGAGCAGCAAAAACCGTGGTCAGCCAAGACCAGCCCTTATCGGCCGCGGAGTTGGTTTCCCATGTTGGTTGAGCTGGCGTATCACTGACAGCACCACCTTCAACGATTATGGTACGTGCGGGCAGCGTTGCAGTTTCTTGACGTTTAAGGCGCGGATTCCACCAAGGCACTTTGATTTCGGGCAAGGTAAAGGTGCCCGCTTTGCTGGGAACGATTGCCGAAGTAATACTGTACTGCGAAACAATTTGTGCATCGCGCACAAAGGTCTGCCGCTGGGGTTTTTCTGGGTATGACTTGAGTTCATCGGGCAGAGTTTGCACTATATCAGGCAGACTATTTTCATCGGCATTGGAAGCCAACAGCGTAATAGTGCGGGTGATAGGGCTACCGACGGTAAACTTTTTAATATCTTCAGGGAAGTTTTCTTTTAGCGCCACTAAATCGGCAACTAGCCATTGGCCTTGGAAACTTGTTGGTGCGGGATTCACTTGAACTGTCAGTGAGGGCGCGCCTGCTTGCATTGGGCGGCTTTCATTAAAGCCAAACATGCCGCCGCGGCGTTGGGATTCTACCAGCACATCGCCAGCAAAGGTTGCACCTTTGATATTCACTTGGCCGGGCAAATCGGGAATGATGCCATAGGTGCGTTCAATCACGCGGTAACGTCGGCCATCGACTATCTCTGAACCATCCCTATCTTCTCCGATTTGTTTGATCTGTGCGCCTTCGATCACAGGTGCACTCAATACGCCCCTTTGTAATTCTACCGCCAGATAGAGTTTCACCTTGTAGGTAATGAGCTGCCCAACATAGGCTTCGTCGGTAGAGACTTTGGCGTCAATGAACAGATTGTTCATTTGCGCGGGCTGGCTACCGGTTTCTACCACTTTGAGAGGAATAGGCGATGAGCTGACGCCGTCAATACTAAAGGCTGGAATGGTTAACTGGCCTTGTTGTTTTGGCGCGAGCAGCACTTGCCAGCGGGTTTCTTTGACCGCATCGAAGTTCATGATTTGCGTGCTGCGACTCACGCTAGTACGGCCGACAATAAAATCTTTCAGTAGGGCGGATGTGTCTAGCTTTCCGGTATCGACTTCGTCATCGACACTGATGTTGAGCACAAAGTATTCGCCCTCCATCACAGGGTTGCGATCGACCGAGGCCTCAATTTTGCTAAGTGCAAAGGCGGGATGAGCCACTCCGATGGCAAGGAGTAGCAGGATAAAAAATTGTCTCGTCACCACTGTTCGTTATCCTTTGATATTTGGCCATTTTGACGGCGTTTTTGATATTCCAACTGCATCTTGTTGCGCAGTAACACTTGCGGGTCTTCACTCACGCCCCTCAGTGCTCGTTGCATTTCTGCGGGCAGTGGCTCGCTATTGGTTGGCGGTGCCTCGACCGATTCACTCATAGCAGCCTCTTGTTTATCTTGCGTATTTTGCTCTGGAGCTTCTTTGGCGGCAACGCTTTGCTTTTCTTGCTCAGTTGACTTTTGCTCTTCAGCATCGGCTTTAGCCTGCGCTTGCATCTTAGCTTCATTGTCTGCAGGCTCATTTTCCTGCGCATCCTGCTCGCCATTTTGCTGCTTGGCTTCATCCTGCTGATCCTGAGCATTGCCATTTTGCTTATCTTGCTCAGACTGTTGCTCATCCGTTTTTTGCTGTTCAGGGCTTTGATCCGCGTCGGCATCGTCCTGTTGATCCTGAGACTTTTGTCCCGCTTGATCTTGCTTATCTTTCTGAGCGCTATCTTGGTCAGATTGCTGTTTATCCTGCGATTTTTGGTCACCGGATTGTTGGTCGCCAGACTGCTGATCGCCTTGTTGATCTTGGTTCTTATCCTGTTGCTCGTTTTTACCTTGCTGTTCTTGCAATAACTTTTCAGCAAGTTCAAGGTTGGCCTTCGCCGCAGGGAAATCAGCTTTTTTCTCAAGCGCGGCTTGATAGCGCTCCTTGGCTTTATCGGGTTTACCGAGTTGCATCAACGCATTGCCTTGATTGTAGAGGCCCTGGGCTGAGCTATCTTGCTCGAAGGTTTTTAGTGCTTGCGCAAAATCACCGGCTTTGTATTGGGCGCTGCCTCGCCATTGGGGCGACTCAAACTGCTTAGCGGCGTTGGCGTAATCTTGGGATTGATAGGCCTGCATCGCTTGTTGATCTGTGGTTTTCCACACATTGTCCCACACACTGGCATGGGCTGGCTGAGGCACAGCCGCGAGCAGTAAGCTGCCAGCAAGAGTGATAAATCCAACACTGGCCACGATTCCTTGTCTAAAGCTGAAAAGGGCGGGTAGCAGTAATAATAAGGCGAGGTAAGGACCGAGATCCTGCCAAGTTTCACCATCAAGATCTGTGGCTTTCGCATCGCCAGCATCGCTTAACCATTGCTGTAATTGGGCGAGATCATTACCGTCGGTGCGATTCTGGATCAGAACGCCTTTGTTATTCACGGCCAGTTTTTGCAGCAGAGCGAAATCAGTGCTGGCCACAACGACTTCGTTGCTGCTGTCGCGTTGTAATTGTCCATCGGGTAGACGGATTGGCGCACCTTGGCTAGTGCCAAAAGCGACGACGGCGAGGCGATATTGGGTGCCACTTAATGCCGAGTTAGCCTCATCAAACTGGGCAGCGGTTATGCCATCTGTCATCAGGATAATATCACCGCGAATATGGCCACCCTGAGCCAGTAGCGTTTTGGCTTGGGTCAAGCCTGCCGCTAAGTTTGAACCACGAACGGGCATGATCTCAGGACTTAACGTCGGCAGTAAATTGAGTAATGTGCCGGTATCACGGGTTAATGGGCTGATAGTAAAGGCATCGCCTGCAAAGGCGACTAAACCTGTTTCACCTTCTTTGAGATTACGCAGGAGATCCGTTGCCCTAAATTTGGCTTGGGTTAAACGGTTCGGCGCAAGATCGGTAGCGAACATAGACACAGACATGTCCATCACGAGTACGCGGCCTTGCTCGGCGGCAAACACAGGTAAGGATTGTTTATTAACGGCAGGTCCGGCGAGTGCCAAGGTCGCAATCAACCAAGTGAAGGCTAATAAATGCAACGGACGGCGGGATTTCTTGCTGCCCTGGGTGATCAATATCTTGGCTAAGTGCGGCGCAATATAACGATTCCAAGCGCTGTGGCTCTCGTGTTGCCGCCATAAACTCAACAAGGCTAAGGCTAGCGGTACTAGTGCGAGTAGCCATTCGGGACGAATAAAATGTAGGCTCATTATTTGATGTTCCCCTGTGAAGTGGTTGCGACAGAGGGTTTAACGCGGCGCGCTGCAAACAGTGGCAATTGACCTAAGGCAATCCACAGACTTGTCAGTAATGCCAGTGCCAGCGGCCAGTAGAACAGATCTACCTGCGGACGATAGCTTAACTGGTCGCGACTCACGGGTTCGAGTTTATCGATTTCTTGGTAAATCTGGTCTAGCTCTTGGCTGTTACGGGCGCGGAAATATCGGCCGTGGGTGACGTCAGCGATATGCTTAAGTTGGTTTTCATCCAGATCCATCGAAGGATTAACCCGCTCGCGGCCAAAGAGTGTGCGGCGCTCCATTACATCTGCGCCCACACCAACCGTATAAATAGTAACTTTACGATTAGCGGCAATTTGCGCTGCTTGCTCTGGTTCGATATTGCCCGCGTTGTTAGAACCGTCGGTCAATAAAATCAACACTCTATTACTCTCGTCCATTTTATCGAAGCGTTTTACCGCCAGCGCGATGGCTTCACCTATGGCGGTTTGCTTACCGACTAAGCCAATTTGTGCTTCTTTTAAAAATTGCGCGACTGAACGTCTGTCTTGGGTGAGCGGCGCCTGTAAATAGGCGTGATCGGCAAAGAGGATCAAGCCGATACGATCACCCTTGCGGCGCTCGATAAAGTCACTGACCACGTGTTGGATCAAGGTAAAACGGTCGACGGTTTTGCCATTCACCACCATGTCTTCAATCTGCATACTGCCGGATAAATCCACCGCCATCATCAAATCACGGCCTTGGCTTGGCAGTTCGATAGGTTCACCAAGCCATTGAGGACGAGCAATAGCGAGCACTAACAGGCACCACATCAGCCAGTAGCGTTTGCGGCTCTGACGCGTATTGGCCGTTAAGCTTTGTTTACCCGTTTGGCTTATTCCGGGTAATTGCAGCCGGCCACCATCCACTTGTACTGTGTGTTGGCGCCAAAAAATCAAAGGTAAAGGCAATAATATCAATAGCCAAGGCCATGCAATTGTTAACATTGTGCCTCCGGTTGTTTGGTGTCAGCTGGCTGGATTGGCGCTTGGCTTTTAGCTTGAGCGTCGCCACTAGCTTGAACGTAGCCCTTAGCTAAAACAAGAGTCGACTCAGGCGCACTCAGTTTTGCTTTCGATGCCAACCAAGCCTGTGTGAGTTGATGCAATTCATTGGCTTCAGCTAAGGTCAATGGCGTTGCCTGATGGCGTTTGGCTAATAAGGGGCCGATATGTTGGCGTTTATGCTCGGGTAAATAGCTGTCTAACCAAGCCGCCCAAGCTTCGCCATCTAAGGAGGCTATTGCTTCTCTGCTGAGGTAACTCATGGCGGTGCGCTTTAATAGGCTGTTGACGTCAGAGGCATAGGACGTCGCTTGTCTATCGAGCTGATTGAGTAACTGTTTAGCGGCTTTTTTCGGCGCAAAGTCACGGGCGCGTTTTCTTAGCCAGATAACTAAGAGTGTGATGAGGGCAATCACAAGTGCTAAAACCAGCCAATAACCGATTGCCCAAGGCCAAGCGCCGATCGGATCGGGATGAATAATATCCTGCAGTTGTGCAAGGGCTGGGTTTGACGCCGTAGAAGGCATAGGTACTGCTGCCTGTGGATTTGCTATTTCTGAATTCACTGTTGCTGGATCCATAGTTAACGCAATAATTCCAATTGGTGGGCTAGGGGAGCACCCGCATCTATGAGCTGGGTGCGTACGCGCAGTTGCTGCATCATGGCGATAAAGTCCTTTTGCTGACGCAACTGAATGTCGAGCCAAGCCTGATAACTGTGGCGGGTAAGCACTAAGTCCTCATCCCCATCCTGTACCGGCAAATTAAAGTTGTGCGGTAACGGCAGTGTACCTTGACGCAGAGGATCGGTAATAAGATAGGCACCCACATCGCAATGACGCTTAAGCTCGGTGAGAGGCGCGATACATTGGGGACTAAAATGGCTGCCATCTGTCACTATCCAAACTAAGGAGCCGGGTTTGGCGATACGTTGTAATCGCTGACAGGCACGCAGGATATGGTCAGGATCGCGCTGGCCAGTGCCAACATGATTGAGCTGATTTTCGTGCACACGGCGCAGGCCTGAGATCAATTGCAATATGCCCTGACGACGGCTGCGGGGTTTGAGCTCTAAATGCTCAGATTCGCAGGCGATCAAGGCGCCGAGCCGATCGCCATGGTTAATCGCATTCCAACCTAAGGTGGTCGCAAGGTGTCCTGCTTGCACCGATTGCAGCAATAAACTCGAACCAAAATAGAGGCTTTGGCTCAAGTCGATTAACAATAAAATAGGGCGCTCACGTTCTTCGACAAATAACTTAGTGTGAGTTGTGCCCGTACGAGCGGTAACGCGCCAATCAATGGTGCGCACATCGTCGCCCTGTTGGTAGTGGCGCACCTCGGCAAACTCCATACCGCGGCCTTTGATTAAGCTGCTGCGATGGCCCGCTAAATTAGCGCGGGCACGGCTATAACGCTCAGGCATAGCTCGGGCGATATTTTGGCACGCCAGCAGCTCTTGCTCGGTTAAATGCAAGCCATCGGCAAAAAGCGGCAAGCCATCGACCGAGGCTGAGAGTCGCGCTGTGTCACTCATCTTATTTCACCTTTATCTTCACCGTTAAGGTACTGCAACTTGACTTAAGATGTGGTTGATCACGTGATCGCGGCTGACACCTTCGGCCTGTGCTTGGTAGCTGAGTAGGAGTCTATGGCGTAATACATTTGGCGCGACGGCTTGAATGTCTTCCGGTGAAACAAAGTCTCGCTCGTGCAGCCAAGCACGGGCGCGGGCGCAGCGTTCTAATGAAATGGTTGCGCGCGGGCTGACGCCGTACTCAAGCCACTTAGCTAAGTCTTCGCTGTAACGTAAAGGCTCACGGGTCGCCATCACGATTTCGACTATGTACTTTTCGAGCGGCTCGGCAAGATAGATTTCCATGGCTTCGTCACGGGCGGCAAACACATCCGCCTGAGCAATCGGCTCAGTGGTTGGCAATTCGTGGGTCAGTGCTTCTTTGCGGGATTGACGCAGAATTTCGATTTCAGTCTCACCGCTTGGGTAATCAAGGTTTAAGTGCATCAGAAAACGGTCAAGCTGTGCTTCGGGCAGCGGATACGTGCCTTCGTTCTCTAATGGATTTTGGGTGGCCATCACTAAAAACAGCGGCGGTAGCTTATAGCTGTGCTTACCAACTGTGACTTGGCCTTCGGCCATGGCTTCTAATAAGGCTGACTGAACTTTGGCTGGGGCACGGTTAATTTCGTCCGCCAAGATTAAATTGTGGAAAATCGGTCCGGCTTCAAATTCGAAGGTGCCAGTTTGCGAGCGATAGATATCTGTACCAGTTAAGTCGGCGGGCAGTAGATCTGGGGTAAATTGAATGCGGTGGAAATCGCCCTCAACCCCGTCACATAAGGCTTTCACCGCACGGGTCTTGGCCAGCCCCGGTGGTCCTTCAACTAATAAGTGGCCATTGGCAATTAAGGCAATGAGCAGATTTTCGGTCAATACTGGCTGCCCTAAAACAACCTTATTTAGGTAAGTGCGTAATGCGTGGAAGCGACTCAAAGGCATGATGCTACTCGTTTTATTATGTTGAAAATACGTGTGTGGGCTATAGACAACAGCTATGGTAAAGAATTCCCTTAGGGTTTGGCTAGTGTTAAAAAAACAAACAGGTGTTTAAAACTTGCTGACAAGAAGTTAGAATCAGATCACACTTTAATGGTCAGACCTGTTATTGGGCGTTTTTCGCCGTAAAACAATGGGTCAAACACGGAAATAGCTAGCGCCGCCTGAAATCTCTCAGCGATTGCGCACATAAAGAGGGTGACAAATGAGTGATAGACAACAGGTTACGAACGCCAAGGGTGAACGTATCGCCATTGTAGCGGGTTTAAGAACGCCCTTTGCAAAGCAAGCCACGGCATTCCACGGTGTATCGGCGCTCGATATGGGCAAAATGGTGGTCAATGAATTATTGGCGCGCTCTGAACTCGATCCTAAGCTGATTGAGCAATTAGTGTATGGACAAGTCGTGCAAATGCCGGCTGCACCTAACATTGCCCGTGAAATCGTACTCGGTACTGGCATGAATGTGTCGACCGATGCCTATAGTGTCACTCGCGCCTGTGCAACTAGCTTTCAATCTGCCGTAAACGTGGCTGAATCTATCATGACGGGTAATATCGAAATCGGTATTGCGGGCGGCGCCGACTCTTCCTCTGTATTACCTATCGGTGTATCGAAAAAATTAGCCCATGCGTTAGTCGATCTGAATAAAGCCCGTAGCTTTGGGCAAAAGTTACAAATTTTCCGCCGTTTAGGTTTAAAGGATTTATTACCTGTGCCGCCTGCGGTGGCAGAGTACTCAACGGGCTTGTCTATGGGACAAACCGCCGAGCAGATGGCAAAAACCTACAATATTAGCCGTGCCGATCAAGATGCCTTAGCGCACCGCTCACATACCTTAGCGAGCGAAACTTGGGCTTCGGGCCATTTGCGTGACGAAGTTATGGTCGCGCATATACCGCCGTATAAGCAGTTTATCGATCGCGATAACAATATCCGCGAAAACTCAGTATTGGAGTCATATGCTAAGTTGCGCCCTGCATTCGACAAACAACACGGTACTGTGACGGCGGCCAATAGTACGCCACTGACGGACGGTGCCTCAGCGATTATCCTGATGAGTGAAGGTCGAGCCAAAGCCTTAGGTTATCAACCGATTGGTTACATTAAGAGTTACGCCTTTAGCGCCATTGATGTGTGGCAAGATATGCTGATGGGGCCATCCTACGCGACGCCACTGGCGTTAAAACGTGCTGGAATGGAATTAGAAGATCTTACTCTGATTGAAATGCACGAAGCCTTTGCGGCGCAGACATTAGCGAATATGCAGATGTTTGCTTCGAAAAAATTTGCCGAAGAAAAACTCGGCCGCAACCGCCCGATTGGCGAAATCGACATGAGCAAGTTTAACGTGCTCGGCGGCTCGCTCGCTTATGGTCATCCTTTTGCGGCAACGGGAACCCGTTTAATCACCCAAGTGTGTCGTGAGCTTAAGCGCCGTGGTGGTGGAACTGGCTTAACGACGGCTTGTGCGGCCGGTGGTTTGGGTGTGGCTATGATAGTGGAAGTGGAGTAATCGGCATGGAAAAGACCTTTAATTTAACCCGCCGCGACGACGGCATTGCCATTTTGACTATGGATGTTCCTGGCGAAACCATGAACACCCTAAAAGCACAGTTTGGCCCTGAAATCAGTGAGATTCTGGCTGAGATTAAAAGCGATCCTCATATTCGTGGACTCGTGCTGATCTCGGGCAAGAAAGATTCTTTCGTCGCGGGCGCGGACATTTCCATGCTCGATGCCTGTAAAACGGCGGCCGATGCCAAAGCCTTATCCCAGCAAGGGCATGTGGTTTTTAATGAGTTAGAAGCCTTAAAAATTCCTGTAGTGGCGGCAATCCATGGTGCCTGTTTAGGTGGTGGTTTAGAGTTAGCCTTAGCCTGCCATCAAAGGGTATGTAGCGACGATGGTAAAACCATGCTCGGCGTACCGGAAGTTCAACTTGGCTTATTACCTGGCGGCGGTGGGACTCAACGTTTGCCTCGTTTAGTCGGTATTACCACCGCCTTAGACATGATGTTGACCGGTAAACAAATCCGTCCTAAACAAGCCTTGAAAATGGGCTTAGTGAATGATGTTGTACCGCAGACCATTTTGCTGCAAACCGCAGTTGAGATGGCGCTTGCTGGTAAACGTGCACCGAAACCTGTTAAAAAGTCACTCGTTAATCAAGTGCTTGAAGGCACGAGCTTTGGCCGTAACATTATTTTCGATCAAGCGACTAAACAAGTCGAAAAGAAAACCCAAGGTAATTATCCAGCACCAGCCAAGATCATTGACTGCGTGCGTCAAGGGATTGCGAAGGGGATGCAAAAAGGGCTAGAAGTCGAAGCGAGTCACTTTGCCGAATTAGTGGTATCAAAAGAATCTGCAGCGCTGCGCAGTATTTTCTTTGCTACCACAGAAATGAAGAAAGAAACCGGCGCTGAGGGTGCTACGCCGCGTAAAGTGAAGAAAGCGGTGATCTTAGGTGGCGGTTTAATGGGCGGAGGCATCGCCTCTGTGACGACCACTAAGGCTAAAATCCCTGTTCGCGTCAAAGACATCAGTGAAAAAGGTTTAAGCAATGCATTAGCCTACGCTTATAAGTTGTTGGATAAAGGGGTAAAGCGCCGCCATATGACGCCTGCTGCCCGTGACAACTTAATGGCGCTGATGACGACAACCACTGAGTATAAAGGCGTTAACGATGCCGATATCGTTGTGGAAGCGGTATTTGAAGATTTAGCACTTAAGCATCAAATGGTGAAAGACATTGAGCGTGAGTGTGGTGAGCACACTATTTTTGCGTCAAACACCTCATCTTTGCCAATTAGCCAAATCGCTGAGGCGGCAACGCGTCCCGAGAACGTGATTGGTCTGCATTATTTCTCGCCAGTGGAAAAAATGCCGCTGGTGGAAGTGATTGCCCATGCTAAAACGTCACCAGAAACCATTGCGACTACTGTCGCATTTGCCCGTAAGCAAGGTAAAACACCGATAGTGGTGCAGGATGGTGCGGGTTTCTACGTGAACCGTATTCTGGCTCTGTATATGAATGAGGCCGCGCAATTACTACTTGAAGGCCAAAGTGTTGAGCATTTGGATAAAGCTTTAGTGAAATTTGGCTTCCCTGTGGGACCGATTACTTTGCTCGACGAAGTGGGTATCGACGTGGGCGCAAAAATTTCACCGATCCTTGAAAAAGAATTGGGTGAACGTTTTAAAGCGCCAGCCGCATTTGACAAGCTTTTAGGTGACGATCGTAAAGGCCGCAAAAATGGCAAAGGATTTTATCAATACGGCCAAAAAGACTCTAGCAAGAAAGCGAAAGTCGTCGATGAGAGTGTTTATGGCGTGTTAGGCATTAAGCCTGGCACCAATAAAGACGCAAAAGCGGTTGCTGAGCGTTGTGTCGTACAAATGCTCAATGAAGCGGTGCGTTGTTTAGATGATGGTATTATTGCATCGCCAAGAGACGGTGATATTGGCGCCATTTTTGGTATTGGCTTCCCGCCATTCCTCGGTGGCCCATTCCATTATATTGACACTTTAGGCGCCGCGAACTTAGTGAAGATCCTTGAAGGTTATCAAAGTCAATTCGGTAACAGATTCGAACCTTGTGAGCGCTTAAAAACCATGGCGCAAGAAAACGCGCACTTTTTCTAAGTTTCAGTGAATCTAAGTCATAGTTAATCTAGGTCTTAGTCAATCAAAATTGAACAAAAAAGCGGCAGTTTGTTGCCGCTTTTTTTATTGCCACAAGGCATGTTTTTGCCTAAAAAGTGTTCACATTGGGGATGTGGATTTTGTATAATCCGAGCCCTTTATCGAGAGTTCAGTGTTACGTGTTCTGTACTGAGAGCGCAGCGAGGAATGAGTATTGCTCGTTTATGCATAATGCGGAGAACCTTTTATTCTGGCGTTAAAATGGCGTATTTAACATGTGCATCAATCACCAAGATTACGCGAGTAGCATCCGCATTTTAATGAGGAATTAATTTCTCTACATTTATGATTTATTTAGTTGTTTTTAAAGAGGTGGTTTGTGGCTTTGCTGGTTATCTTTATCGCATTAATCTCGGCTTGGTACTTCGGCTTGGCTGCATTTACCGCAGACCTTTCTGTTACGTATTGGGCATTACTGGGTTTTGTGCTCGGGCCTCTGGCTTATCCACTCTTTACGACACACCGCCATTTAGCTTTGAGGAAAATCCGTTGTAGTGAGGAATGGATATTAAATAGCTGATTTATCAATCTGTTATGTATTTATCCATGACTACATGACTATTAGTTAGTACTTTTATATTCACTTAAAACTAAAGGGAGCCAATGCTCCCTTTATTGTTTCTAAGCTGCGCTAGCTTAATTAACTATCACTGTACATGAGTTAGAATCATGGCTACAGAACTTAAATTAGTTCCACCAACCTTTTGCAGAAATCACTTCAAGGTGATTCAAGCCTTCAGGCAACTTAACTTTTTTACGCGCTGGCTTGGATAAACCGAGTGCTTTTTTGATTGAATTTAGCATAGTCACTCTCCTTAACCTGATTAATGTTATGCAACTTGTTTTAGTTGTTTGAATTTCACATATGGAGAACCCGCAACTTCAAGGTATTTAAATTTCACATATGGAGAGCCTGCAACTTCAAGGAGTTTGAATTTCACATATGGAGAGCCTGCAACTTCAAGGGGTTTGAATTTCACATATGGAGAGCCCGCAACTTCAAGGGGTTTGAATTTCACATATGGAGAACCTTGAAGAGCAAGACTATTTGCTACAAAGCCAATTGAAGATAATAGAGTAACTGTTACTAGGATTCCTTTAATCATTCTAATTCTCTCAGGGTAGTTAATATTGATTTATTATTGACACTAATAGCGCTGATGCACTTGTTGTGCCAATGTTGTAAGTCGATATCAAATTGAGGGTTAAATGATTAGGTAATGTTGCTCTTAGTGTTTGGCTTTACTATGTCTTCTTGAAGTAGCAGAGTAAATTCGGTCTCTTTTATGGCCTTACTAAAAATATAGCCTTGAATTTCTTCACAGTTAAGTGCCCGTAAAATGTTCAATTGTGCTGCTTGTTCTACGCCTTCACCCACAACAGAAAGCCCCATGTTATGGGCGATGGTGATAATAGAATCGACCATTTTGAGATCGCGATCAGATTTATCTATATCGTCAACAAAGGCTTTGTCAATTTTTAAAGTATGAATAGGAAAGCGTTTTAAGTATGAAAGGGACGAGTACCCAGTGCCGAAATCATCGAGTGCTAAACTGACGCCCATTTTAGCCAATTGCTGCATGACAATAATTGCCGTTTCAGGCTGTTTAATGACGGTTCCCTCAGTTATTTCTAATTCAAGATGACATGCGGGGAGTTTAGTGAGTCTTAATATTGACTCTATTCGCTGTTGAATATCAGGCAGTGCAAATTGACGTGACGATAAATTGACGGCGACTCTGCCGCTGAATATGCCTTGTTCACGCCATTTTTGCGCTGCGAAACAGGCCTTGCGTAAGACAATTTCACCAATTTCAACAATCAAACCGTTTTCTTCAGCAAGTGGAATAAAGTCATTGGGGGGAATTAAACCATGTACTGGATGATTTAATCTGACTAAAGCCTCCATACCTGCAATTTTACCGCTTTTAAGATCAACCTTAGGTTGATAATAAACTTCAAATAGATCATCTTTTAAGCCTTCACGTATAAGATTTTCTATTTCTAATTGCCTAATTGCATGTTGGTTCAAGGACTCAGAATAAAACTGGTAGCAATTACCTCCCGCAGACTTAGCATGGTACATAGCAATGTCAGCCTTTCTCAGTAATGCTTGCTCGCTTTGCTCATCTTCTGGGAACAGCACTATACCAATACTTAATCCTAGGACTAGCTGTTCATTGCTAACGTTAAATGCAGGTTTTAGCCCTTCAATAATACGGTTAGCTATTGCTGCACTGGCGCTTATATCTGAACCCTTGTCTAATACAATGGCGAATTCATCTCCGCCTAGACGATAAATACTGGTATTTTTAGGAAGTAAGGACTTAATGCGGGTAGCAACGAGCTTTAATAATGTATCCCCAATTTGATGGCCTAGGGAATCATTAATACGTTTAAAATTATCAAGATCAAGCACCATAAGCGCATGAGCTATTTCTCGATTTACTAGGTTATTTAAGGTCACTTGTAAGTTGGAGCGATTTGGCAGTCCAGTTAAGAGATCGTTATTGGTTAGTTTTCTAAGCTCTTCTTCTTGCTGCTTACGTCTTGATATGTCAGAAAAAACACCAACATAATGTGACAATTCGCCTAACTCATCATAGATAGCATCGATAGTGAGCTCCATATGGAAGTGACTGTTATCTCCTCTGGCGGCTTCGACTTCATTTGCCCAGCGACCTTGCTGTTTTAACATGGTTCTGATTTGGGTGGAGAAGGTTTCAGGGTATAAATCAAATGTGAGTAAGTTGTCAATAAAGTCATTTCGGTTACGTAATGAAATTTTACAGCAAGCTTCGTTGACTTCGACAAAACGGTATTCGTTGTCGAGGATAAACATGCCTTCCGAAATGTTTTCAATCGCTTTTTCAAAGAGTTTTAGCTGTTCTTCCTTTTGTTTAAATTGACTAATATTTTTAATCGTTCCAGTCATTCGCAGGGCATTATCTTTGTCATCACGCTCTACAATCTTGGCACGGTCTAAGATCCATACCCAATTGTTGTCTTTGCCTTTTACCCTATATGCAGCTTCAAAATGATCTGTTTCACCATAAAAATGCTTATTGAGTGCTTCACGAACACGTTCTTGATCCATAGGATGTATATTACTCTCTTCATCCGATTTACCTGAACGATGTCCATCACGGGGAAATTCAAGAGCTCCCCAGATATTGGAGCGAAAAATGTTGCCAGTTTCAATGTCCCAGTCCCACATTTCATCACCACTTCCCCAAAGGGAAAGTTTTAATCTTTCTTCGCTGAGCGCTATTTGGCGTTGAACCTCTCGTTTTCTTAAAATTGATTTTGTAATCCCTAGAAATATTATTACTATAATAATAAAATAGATTGACTTTGCTAATGTTGATAGCCACCAAGGTGGTGTAATTATAACTTTTAATTCTTTTATTGGACCATTCTTCTGCGTTAATGAATCAACTGCATAAACTTTGAATATGTACTCACCAGGTGATAAGTTCGTATAGGTTGCTGAGTTTATTTTATTTGATGCTATCCATTCATTTGATAGACCATCCATTTTATAGTAATAAGATGTAGTATAGGGTTCTGATGTTGGTGAGTTAAATGTTATGGTGAATGGATAATCAGAGTATTTTAGTTGTATACTTTTTGATTTACTTATTGAACCTGTGAAATACTCACCATCTCCAGCTATTATGGAATTGAAAACACGTAATCCAGAGATGAAGGTCTCTGGTGGCTGTGAGTTTCTAATATGATCTAAAATTATATCTTTAGATATCAAGCTTAAACCATCAATGCCCCCAAAAAAAATATTTTCATTATCAATGATAACGCTACTTCGAGTATTATACTCGTATTGACTTCCATTATTTGTTGAGAAAATATAATTACTATCACCATCAATTAAAATCATTTGCCCCAGGGATGATGCAAAAATGTAATTGTCCAAAGTTAAGATGGAGTAAATTTCTTTGTTGTCGGAGAAAATTTTATTTGATTTTTTGCTGATTGGGTTATACTTCATAATTGCAGTTGAAGTGCCGAATATAATTTCATTTCTAAATTTTGTAATGCTATATGTTAGTTCGTCTGCTATTTTATTAGTTTCACTATCAGTGTAATGATATAGTCCATTTTGGCTTGCTAAATAAATATCAGCATCTGAAATGTAAAGGATTTCAAAAACTGGATCTTTTTTGTTAGTTGTAATTTTTTTTGAAATTAGATTATCTTTTATGATTAAAGCTTTCCCTGAAGCGGTTCCAACTATAATATTTTCATTGTCATTGATTAAGTCAATAGTTGTTATCTGTTCACCTTCTATTATGTTACTTATATCGCCATTGTTATGTAAGAAAATTACACCTTTCTCATTTCCAATGTAAATTCCGTTTTTTGTCATTACGGAGTTTTTATAGCCGGTAATGTCGGTTTGATAAGTTTTTATTAAATTCAAATCTGTGTTGTAACATCGAAGAATACTATCATCAGATGATACTAATATTTTGCTATCAAATGTTTTACTAATGTGCCAAACATTATCCTTTATTAGATCTGTACTTAAAACAAGATTGTTTGACTTTCTTATTATTTCAAAACCTTGGTTGTTCATTCCTATAATGAGATAATCAGCCGTTGAAAATAGATATGTTTCCTTACTTTTTTCTTTCTCCTCTACCGTTTTTCCAATCAGATAGGACTCGTTATTCACCGAGTATATTTTGTTTTTATCTATTCCATAAATGTCACTGTTGGATCGACTTAATAAAGTATATTTGCTGTTTGATAATTTTAATACCCTTTTATCGCTATAGGTGTAAAGTCCATTTTCTGTTGATATATATAGGGTTTTATTTTCCTTTTCTATATCAAGTACGTTATCAATAATTTTTACTTTATTACTGCCATTTATTCTGTAAAGTATTCCATCATAACTTTTTATAAATATTTCATCACCAATGTTTAAACTTTTCTTTACTTCGAAATATTCTTTTTCTATGTACTCTGAGCTTAGAACTTTATTTTTTAAGTTGAGGCTAAGTATGCCCTTATTGGTTCCAACTAAAATCTCTTTAGTAAAGTCATTGTTGGATAAACTCCATATCTCACCATTCAAATATTCATTTTTCACATCGATAAATTTAAGTGATTCATCATTTCTATCATATATAGCAAGTCCTTTGTCAGTACCAACTAGTAGATCACCTTCTTCAGTGATTAGCAGGCTACGAATAAAAGAGCTGGGTAAACCAGAAGCGCTATTATCAGCATAAAAGTGTTTAAACTCTTTTCCGTCGAACCGATTTAGTCCGTTAAGCGTGCCAATCCAAATGTAGCCATCATTATCCGTAACGATAGACGTAACAGTGCTTTGGGAAAGTCCTTCTGGGACACCAAAAGATTGTGATTGGAGAATAATAGGAGATTTATCAGAAAAGGGAGATGCGTTTACGTCTTCGAATGCATGCAAGCTAAAAAAAGCGAGCAAGACGATTTTAAAGAGTGCTTTAGGCATAGTGTTTGTTCTTATTATCCGAGGATGCCATGAAACAATTGTGTTACATCACTTTTCCAGAAAGTGAGCGGTTTGTCAAAGTAGAGTCCGCAGAAAATCCTTTTAACAGCATGTAGATGCAGTAAAATTGTTCGGTGCTGAAGTGGTAGAACATGGGCTAGCCATGTTTTACATCAGGATTACGCCCAACACTGAAAGATACGACTATAGTTGGACTGATTTGTAGCGGTTCTGTTTGTTTACCTAACTTTGCTCACAAATGTGTGAGCAAAAGTGTTTTTTGTTTAGAAATTAAACTTTTCTGCCGTTTGCTTAAAAACTTTAAGATCCGTGATCATTTTGTCTGACATCAGCGCGGCTTGGGTTCTGTGTTGTTCACCTGTGCTAAATAACACTAAGCGATCGCTGTGCTTAGTACGCATTTTACGCATCATGAATTTGAGTAAATCAGTGCGGGTGAGCTTAGTGATTTCGTCTACGACGAGTTCTCTTTGGTTAAATTGATAATCTCTATTGCCGACACTGACCCAATAACGTTGACTGCGAGTTTTGAGGTTCGCGTCGTGCTCCATGATTTGATTAATCAGACCTACCTTTGTGCTTTCCCATTCTTCGTTGGTGATTTGCATCACTGCATAATTAAAGTCGGCAATAAACTCGTCGATGGCCTCTAATAAATGCAGTGGCCCAGTTGTGGGTGACTGAATATAGAAAATAAGTCCAGGATGACGATTGAGCGGCAGGTAACCTGTGCCTACCATATAGCCCAACTGTTTTTCAGTACGCAGCTCATGGAAGAAGGTGGACGACATTGTGTGATTCAGTAAGCTAAATAGTGCCATTTTTTCTGGTGTTGCCACGGCAGATTGGTAATACACAATAATTGCGCTATCTTGATGATCTATCGCGAGTTCTCTCAGTAACGTGCCTTGGCCTGTTAAATTCACTAATTCTCTGGTGGACTCGGCGCTTGGCGTCGAAACTAAGGATAAAATGTGCTCTAAACGTTTGCCAAGAGCTTGTGCTTCAGAGACTAACCAATCCCCGTAGACTAACCCTTCAAGATAGATCTTTTCGTAGAAGGCGCGTACATGGTTATGTAAATCTTCTAGGCTAATATCTTCCAACATTTGAGCCATGCGTGCTGGTTCATAACTGCTTTTTTGCAGCGTAACAGTCAGGCTCGTAAATAATTGTGAAATCGGTTTAGCCTGTGTTTGATTCTGCCAACTGCGCAGAAGCTGAGATTTTATGAGGGCAAAGCGCTCTTCGGTAAAATTACGCTCTCTGGCTTTATGGATTAATAGCGCTAATAACGTTTCTTGATTGCCGGTAAAGCCCGATAAATGCAGTGTAATTCCGCCTTGATGCGGATAAATGTTATAGCTTAAGCCTGCAACTTCAGCCTGATAGGTTGGCTCGGTGAGATAATCGAGTAGCATTTCAACATATAAGCGGGTGAGGGCGGCATGCCTTGGTGTTTTACTTGCCTGCTCTGAATCCAGCGATAAATACATGTGACCTTTTGGCACATTAAACTCATCATCTTTCTTATGCCAAATGCGGTATCCAGTTGATTCAGCAACTATCACTGGCACGTCAACATCGCTCTTATCCGGACGGGCAATCGAGTCGGCGACAATAAAAGGATTTGCAGCCGGTAGTTGTAATTCAGGGCGAATATTGTTCACTTGCCAACGAGCGAGGGACTGTGGCGCAATTGGGCGGACTTTGTACGGCGTGTGATACCAGTTAGCTTTACGATCGGTTTTAACCGATTGGGCGATAAGCTGCAGACGCATATTCTGTGGCACCATGAGCTCAAGTAGCTCAATGGTTTCAGGGATATCCAGCCCATCCATCCGATAATCGCCAAAGACCAAGTCTTCGACCTCATAGTGATGCATATTGATGCTGAGATGGCTGGCTAAATCGAGTGATTTAACTTGCTCTTGATAACGAAACGCCATTTTGAGCAGGTTTGCACGCTCCAAATAACGCCATTCATCTAAGCCTTGGGTTTTGATAAGTTCAATATACTCAAAACAGCAGCTGATAATTTCATCGAGATTGCCTAGCCCTTTATCGGTTAACTGTAAACCGATACTGTAATCCTTGAAGTTATAACCATTTACACCGCCGCCCGCAGACAAGTTGTTCACTAATCCTTGTTCTTTCAGATACGACAACAGACTGCCATGACTCTCATTGCCTAAAATATGGCTGATATAAGTCAAAGGCTTACGTTTGTAGTAGTGATCAATTCCTGGGAAATTAAAACTGATGCTTAAGCGTTTTTGCTCCTTAAGCGGCACAATATCGATTTGCCTCAACAGTTCTTTTTCTGAAAATAGTGGTACTTGAGGATAGTTTTTCACTAAGTTCAAGTTTCGGATCCCACTAAAATAGTGGCAGGCTAAATCTTGTAATTCATCAAGGGAAAGCGGAGCGACTAAGCACAAGGTCATTAAGTTGGCGCTGTAATGGCTTTGATAGAAATCGAGTAATTCACTACGTACCTGTGCCTGTTCTCCGCCTAAGGTGACTAAGTTACCCACGGAAAATTTCGAAAATGGATGCAGTGGGTTGACTGTCTCTTTGAGTACTTGATAGGTCCGACGGATATCATCTTTTAGTTTTAAACTAAATTCAGATTCAATTGCTTGGCGTTCTCTATCGACTAAATCTAAATCAAATTTTGGGGCGATAAAAAATTGGCTGAATCTGTCTAAGGAGTCGGCAAACACTTCTTCATTGATGGTGAAAAAGAAGTTAGTGTGCTCTGTGCCCGTCCAAGCGTTATTGCTGCCGCCATGTTGGTTGATAAAGGCGTGATACTCGCCTGAGTCTGGGAATTTCTCAGTACCTAGAAAGAGCATATGCTCTAAAAAGTGCGCCATGCCGGGTCTATCTGCGGGATCATCAAAATGACCCACGCCAACAGCCATAGATGCGGCAGCTTGGCTAGCATCTTGATCTTCAACCAATAACACCCTGAGCGCATTATCTAATACAAGATAACGATACTGGCGGTGATCATTTGGACTTTTATATATGGACTGAGAGGCTTGCAAAGAGACACTCCGATAACGATAGCTTGTTATATATTGATAGTCTTAATGGTTTTTAGCAAATATCTCTTGTGTTTATCGACTAAAGATTAAGTCATGTGAGGTTTGTTGAAACGGATTTTAGGGCTACAATTGGGATAAAACAAAAACAAGTTTGAGTCGCGAGAGAAGTATGCAGCTATTTTTGATGAGACATGGTGACGCCGGATTTAATGCTCAGTCTGATAGAGACAGAACACTGACCGATGTTGGAAGGCACCATACTGTGTTGATGAGCAACTGGCTAGCTCGCAGTGTGGCTGATTTCGATCTTGTTTTAGTTAGTCCTTACTTACGAGCACAGCAAACGTGGCAGGAACTGAGTCAGCATTTTCCTGAGCCGCGTAAGTGGTTAGTCGCCGATGATCTTGTGCCTTCTGGCGATCCCGCCAATGTAGCCGCCTTGGTTGTGGCTTATGCTGAATTATACAAAGCGGATAAAGTACTCGTGATTGCTCACATGCCGTTACTGGGCTATTTAGTCAGTGAGTTAGTGGCTGGCGTTGAGCCGCCATTATTCGCGACGTCAGGCATTACACTCATTGATAAACATGCCGAGCAAGCCTCAATCGTGTGGCAGCACGCACCCCATAGTATTAGCTAATCTAGGTTTATATCTCTTTTACAAAACAAACGGCCCACATTAAATGGGCCGTTCGTTTTCCGCTAAATAGTAAATGTTAAAGCCTAAGCCGATAGCGAGCTAACGTCTATGCGGCTGCTCACCAATATCAATCAGCACTAATAACGCCGCATCGCCGCCCCATTCTTTAGGGGCCTGATGGAAAGCTTTCACCATAGGATGCTGCACTAACCACATGGGAACTTGTTGTTTCAATATGCCACTGCCGTAACCATGCATAATGCAGCAGCACAGGCTTTGCTGTTTAACGCAGGCTTGGATCAGTGCCGCTAACTCAAGTTTGGCTTCTGATTGGCGATAGCCGTGTAAATCCAGCAGTAAATCTGGCTGGTAATCCCCACGTCTGAGGCGTTTGAGTTCTAAACTGTCAACACCTTCTTCTAACCAACGCATCGGCCCTTGTACAGGCAGTAGTGGCTGATAAGTATCTGAGAAATAACTGTTAGCATGCAGTTGCTGCTCTTTCAGTTCTATTTCCTGTTTGCTTTTTAAGGGCATGCGAAAGTGTCGCTTATTTTGCGTGATGGGTTTAATTCCATCAATAAGCGCTGAGAACATCGCCAAGCCTTCTTTGTCGTCGTCTTTATTCATGGCGGGTATTCTATTGAATCCTATGGTTTCTGAATAGAGTTCAGTTACAATGTTTGCGAACAAACTAGCGGGAGCACGTTTTGGATAAGATCTTTGTAGATGAAGCTGTGACAGAATTACGTACTATTGGCGATATGTTACGTTGGGCCGTGAGCCGTTTTAACGATGCCAATGTGTATTATGGTCATGGTACTGATAACGCGTGGGATGAAGCTATCGCCTTAGTTTTCCATGCCTTACACTTACCCGAAGAAATCGGTCAGCAAGTGATTTTAAGTAACTTGACCAGCAGTGAAAAGCATAAAATTGTCGAGTTGATCATTCGTCGGGTGAGAGAACGCTTACCTGTGCCTTACTTGACCAATAAAGCGCGTTTTGCTGGGCTTGAGTTTTACGTTGATGAGCGCGTGTTAGTGCCACGCTCACCGATTGCGGAAATGATCGCTAACCGTTTTAGCCCTTGGTTATATAACAAGCCAGTCACACGTGTTTTAGATTTATGTACTGGCAGCGCTTGTATCGCGATTGCCTGTGCCTATGAATTTGAAGACGCCGAAGTCGATGCGCTGGATATCAGCGAAGATGCCTTAGATGTGGCGCAAATCAATATCGAAACCTTAGGTGTGATGGACAGAGTTTTCCCGATGCAATCGGATCTGTTTTCGGCCATCCCAGAAGGGCCTCAGTATGATTTGATTGTTTCAAACCCACCTTATGTGGATGCTGAAGACATTGGCGACATGCCTGATGAATATCACCATGAGCCAGCCATTGGTTTAGCTTCAGGTCGCGACGGGTTAGATTTAACCAAGCGTATACTCGCCAATGCCGCGCAATACCTCACGCCAACGGGTTTACTCGTAGTCGAAGTCGGTAATTCTATGGTGCATTTGATTGAGCAGTTCCCAGAAGTGCCATTCACTTGGATTAACTTTGAAAATGGCGGCGATGGCGTATTTGTATTGACCCGCGATCAACTGGTCGAAAATCAGTCAGTGTTCGGCATTTATCGCGACGCACAATAGCCTAAGATAGCAAATTAGGTTGAGACTTTTCCCGCTGCCAGTTAGGCTTGCAGCGGGAAAATAAATTGTCCAGTACTCGCTGGACACGGAGCGATGAACAAATAACCTAAGGTGTACAAAGCGGATGTCTGGAAACAGTATTGGTCAAAATTTTGTAGTGACGACGTTTGGTGAGAGTCACGGTGTTGCACTGGGTTGCATTATTGATGGTTGCCCTCCTGGGCTTGAATTAACCGAAGCCGATATGCAGCACGATCTTGACCGCCGTCGTCCTGGGACATCCCGATATACCACGGCACGCCGTGAGCCCGATGAAGTGCGGATTTTATCCGGCGTCTTCGAAGGTAAAACCACGGGCACCTCGATTGGACTCTTGATTGAAAATACCGATCAACGCAGTCAAGATTACTCTAATATCAAAGATTTATTTCGCCCTGGGCACGCCGATTATACCTACCAGCAAAAGTACGGTATGCGTGACTACCGCGGTGGTGGCCGCTCTTCAGCCCGTGAAACTGCGATGCGGGTTGCGGCGGGTGCTGTGGCTAAAAAGTATTTAAAGCAAGTTCACGGTATCGAGATCTACGGCTATATGTCGCAGCTGGGTCCTATTTGTGCGCAGACCATTGATCTTGACCAAATCGAGCAAAATGCCTTTTTCTTCCCCGATGCTAGCAAGCTGGAAGCGCTCGATGAATACATGCGAGAGCTGAAAAAATCCGGTGACTCGATTGGCGCGAAAATCTCCGTTATCGCGACAGGTGTGCCAGTGGGTTTAGGTGAGCCAGTATTTGATAGACTCGATGCCGATATCGCCCACGCGCTGATGGGTATTAATGCCGTCAAAGGTGTTGAGATTGGTGATGGTTTTGGTGTCGTGACGCAAAAGGGCTCCGAAGGGCGTGACTTAATGTCGCCGCAAGGCTTTGAATCCAACCATGCGGGCGGTGTACTCGGTGGGATTTCGTCGGGTCAGCCGATTATTGCCCATATTGCGTTAAAACCCACATCAAGCATCAGTGTGCCAGGTCAAAGTATGACGGCGCAGGGTGAAATGGCCGAAGTGGTCACTAAAGGTCGTCACGATCCTTGTGTTGGGATCCGCGCGGTACCGATTGCCGAAGCTATGCTTGCCATTGTGTTGATGGATCACTTATTAAGACACAGAGCGCAAAATCAGGATGTGCGTAGTCATACGCCAGTGCTTGGTATGCGATAAGTGGCATGAAATAGCTGGTATGCGATAACGATACAATGAGTGGCATGAGATAAATGGAATGCGTTAATGTCAACTTCTTCTAGCACAAGCCGGCAATTGCGCTGGCTTTGTGCCTGCTATTTTTTCTTCTTTTCTATTCTCGGCACTATGGTCCCTTATCTTGGGGTCTTCTTCGAAAATCGCGGTTTTAATCCTCAAGAAATTGGCTTTTTACTCGCCATCCTGATGGCGACGCGCATTGTTGCGCCGAATGTGTGGGCTAAAGTGGCTGACCGTACTGGGATGCGCGCCGAGCTGATCAAAATGGGCGCGGGAGCCGCCGCGCTGGCGTATTTGAGTTTCTTCTATCATGGTGGTTTTGTGTATATGGCGCTGAGTTTGGCCCTCTATACTTTCTTTTGGAATGCGATCCTCGCCCAGCTTGAAGTGATCACCTTAGAAACCTTAGGCGAGAATGCCAGCCGCTACGGTCAAATTCGCAGTTGGGGCAGTGTCGGTTATATCTGTCTTGTTGTCGGTGCGGGCTTTGCCATTGGTCAGTGGGGCACAGAAGTGCTGCCTTATATCGGTTTGTCATTATTTATCGGCATGTTAGCCAGTGCGTTGCCACTACCAGCAAATCGTTTAGTGCGCGACACCAGCCAAGTGCGGCCGCCATTGCAATGGAATCGGGCGATTATTTGGTTCTTAGTCTCGGCCATGTTGCTGCAAATGAGCGCGGGACCTTTCTACGGCTTCTTCGTCTTATATTTAAAGCAAGCGGGTTACTCCGAATCCTCGGCGGGCATATTTGTCGCCCTTGGCGCTATGGCCGAGATCGTGATGTTTATGTTCGCGCCGCGTTTACTCGGCCGCTATGGCGTGAATACCTTATTGATTGTCAGCATCGGCATGACTTGTCTACGTTGGTTATTGGTTGCCTTTGGGGTAGATAGCGTGTTGTGGCTAGGTTTTAGCCAATTATTACATGCCTTTACCTTTGGTTTAACCCACGCCGCATCGATTCAATTTGTGCATAAACATTTCGATGCGAGTCACAGAAGCCAAGGTCAAGCCTTGTATGCCAGCTTAAGTTTTGGAGTTGGCGGCGCGCTCGGTACTTGGATTTGCGGCTATATTTGGGGCGATGGTAGCGGGGCGGTTTGGTCTTGGGTATTTGCCGCAGTATGCGCCTTTGCCGCTATGCTGGCGGTATTCTTTATCCCTAAGGATAAACCGAGTGTTGCAGCCCATGGGGTCTAGTCATATCCATTAAGATAAAAATATAAAAAAATCAAAAGATTGCGTTAAGTGAGGTAAAGGGTGATTCGGTTTCGTTTAGGGTTAGTTGTCAATCCGTTGGCTGGCTTAGGTGGCAGTGTTGGTCTTAAGGGCAGCGATGGCGTTGCCGAAGAAGCGCTCGCCTTAGGCGCTGAACCCAAAGCCGCCTTGCGTATGATGCAGGCCCTCGAGGTTATCCGTGATTATAGTGATGACATTGAAGTCATTACCGCTTCAGGCATCATGGGTGAAGACGCCGCTAAAACACTCGGTTTTACCACGCGAGTGGTGTATCAAACTCCGGATAAAACTCAGGCACTGGATACGCAGGCCGTTGTGCGTGCGCTGCTGGATGAACCGCTGGATTTACTCCTTTTTGCCGGTGGCGATGGCACGGCCCGCGATGTTTACTCCGTCTTTGAACAAGCCACTATCGACGACAAACTCCCTGTGCTCGGTGTGCCTGCTGGGGTGAAAATTCATTCCGGCGTTTACGGCATTACGCCCCATGCGTCTGGCATGGTGGTCAAGATGTTACTCGATGGCGAACTTGTCAGTTTGATGTCCGCCGATGTGATGGATATTGACGAAGTGGCTTTTCGCCAAGGTACAGTGCGCGCTAAACGATTTGGTGAGCTCTTAGTGCCCGCCGAGCCGCGCTATGTGCAAGCGGTGAAGATGGGCGGCAAGGAAGTCGATGAACTCGTGCTGGCCGATATCGCCGCCGATGTGATCAATCAAATGGAAGATGAACTGTACATCATGGGCTCTGGCAGTACGGTTGCCTTTGTGATGGAAGAGTTAGGCCTCGATAATACCCTGCTCGGTGTTGAGCTCATTCAAAATAAAAACCTTGTTGGCAGTGACTTAACCGCGAATAAATTACTCGAATTGACCCAAGATAAGCCGACTAAGCTGGTGATTACCTTAATTGGTGGCCAAGGCCATATCTTAGGGCGCGGTAATCAACAGTTGTCGCCCGAGCTCATTCGGCGCATCGGAAAAGACAATATTATTATCCTTGCCACAAAAACTAAGCTAAAAGCACTTGATGGACGACCACTAATTGTGGATAGTGGCGACCCTAAATTAGATAGCGAGCTTGGCGGCTACTATAAAGTGACGACGGGCTACCATGATTACGTCATGTATCAGGTGGCCAATCCAGATTTATTGGTCGCAGCAGATGTGTCGGCCAATCCAGTATTAATGGAGAGTTAGACCCATGTTAGAGCATTACGAAGACGCATTAGAACAGTGGATCGCCAGCGTTGTTAGCCATGGTGATGACGATGCTTTGTTTGCCTGTGGCTATTTACAGGGCCATGTGGCCGTAGTGTTGTCGCAATTGGAAGCGCAGGGTGAAACGGATCTTGATGCGTTAATGCTAAAAATGACCGACTGTCTAGCGCTCGCGCGCCAAGAATTAAACGATGCCGATTATGCCTTGGTTGAACTGGCATGGGCACAGCTGCATGCATGGATTGTAGGCGAATTTGATGTTGCCTAGCTCCCAGCCGATGACTGACAACGAGCAAGTGACTAATACCGAAGTAACGAGTGTAGAAATGCCGAGTGCTGAATTAGCCAGTGAGCAAGCTCTCGATGCTAGCGCGGTATTTATCGGTTTAGTGAATCCTAAAACACCCGTTAACGTCGGTGGCATTATGCGCGCATCGGGTTGTTATGGCGTCGATGGCGTATTTTACACTGGCAGGCGCTACGAGTTAGCCGCGCGTTCGGGTGCAGTGCAATACCATGTCGATACTAAAGATGCTGGCGAGCGCATTCCGCTCACGGGCGTCACTTCATTGTTAGCCGCGATTCCGGCGGACACTCAGCTTATCTGTGTCGATTTGGTGGTGGGCGCAACGCCGCTGCCGGATTTTGTCCATCCCGCGAAAGCCTTTTATGTGTTTGGTCCTGAAGATGGCACCATTGGCCAAGAGATTATCGATAAAGCCGATGCCGTAGTGTATGTGCCTACGGTCGGGTGCATGAATCTTGCGGCTTCGGTCAATGTGCTGTTATACGACAGATTAGCTAAATCCCACCGTGAGGCTGCAAGCCTGACATCGAGCCTAGCATCTGGTCTACCTTCGAACTTAAGCGGCGATGCGCTCATCCGTCAGAGTCGTGATAACAACAATCGTACTCGGGTGAAAGTGCCCAGAGCGCCGCGAAAACCTCGACATGTTGAATCCAGTAGTGTCGGGTCTAGCAGCCTTGAACCTAGCAGCATTGATAACGCGATAGCCATCACAGCAGCTTAATTGGTTTAAAAATAACATTTTTAAAAAGGGATTAAGCCATGGCTTAATCCCTTTTTTATCGCGCTCAAAAACGTTATTTTTCTAGCGATTGATTGCCTAGAGCGCTTTGCCCTTGAGCAATTTTCGCAGCCACATGCGATTGGGGTTGAGTTTACACAGAGTCGCTTTATCGAGTGGTATTGGCTCACCGCAAAGCTGCGCCGCGAGACATTCGGCGGCCAGTGGCCCAGAACTGAGTCCCCGTGAGCCTAACCCACCAAGAATATACAGTCCTTGATGCACCGGCGCTGGCGTGGTTTGCCAGTAGTGGCGACTCTCTTTAGTGAGTTGATGTTGCGCATAATCCTCAAGGATTTTCGCCACATCGGGCGCGCAGCCCATCATAGGGAAATGATCCCGCGTGACCATACGCACGCCAACACGGGCATTGTTGCCACTCATGTCGATATCTTCAAGCCAAGGCTGATTGGGATAACTCTCGTGCATTTTCATGAGGTTTTCTTGTTGTTCCTGCGGGCAAAAATCTAAATGTTCAGGCTCTTTAACGTAACTTGCGCCAAGGCAGTGGAGTCCTTGGTGACTCGGGGTTAAATAACCGTTGGCGCACAGCACAGTCGCGAGTTGACTCAATTGAAACTGAGCGGGCACATGGCTGACTTGGCCGCGAAAAGGGCTAATTTGTAATTTGTTGCTGGTATTAAATTGCGTGAGCGCTGCGCCATTGGCGAGCACAAGTTGTGCAAAGGGGCCAAAGCGATGCTTAGTGGTGATTAGATACCAACCTTCACTTTGATACTCAATTTCAAGGATCTCAGTCTCCAAATGGAGTTTGACCTCGGTAAGCTGCTGCGCTTTTTGTAGTGCGGCTTCGGCATATTCGTAGGGACACACCCAGCCAGCCAGCGGATAGAAAAAGCCTGATTTGTCGATATTAATGTTCGCAAGAGAATTGGCCTGCTGCGCATCGACTCGATAGGCAATCTCACTTGGCCAGTTCTGGCTTTGAATAATTTTATCGAGTCGTAATTGGCTGCGTTCATCGTGGGCAGTTTGCAATACCCCGCAAAAATCATGGGAAATCGGCGTTTGATTTGGGGCGGGGACAGATGTCAGCGCCTGCACTCTACGGCGGCTAAATAAGAATGCCTGCTGGAAGAAGCGGCTTAATTCATCATTTTCTGGGGTCAGCAGTGGATAAATCGCTCCTTGGCGGTTGCCCGAAGCGCCTTGGCCAAGCTTGGCATCTTTACAAAAGAGCTGTGTACTTTGGCCGCGTTCCGCCAAAGATAGTGCCAAATGCGCCGAGGCTAACCCGCCGCCTATGATGGCAATCGAGCTGGGCGCGTCCGAGGGTAAGATTGCAGCCATAGGATTAAAGGCATAGGCTTTAGCATCTTGCTGGCGTAAGACGTGGCGCTCGTGTAACAAAATGGCATCAGGCTGATGGTTTGTCTGTATTGCAGCGCAGGTAAAATCCCTCTCCTCAAAGCCGCAGGCTTGGAAACGGCTCACAGGAGTTTCGCTTAATCCGCTTGATTCGTTTGATCCAATCGTTGCAACTGTGGCGCTATCGTCACTGAGTTTTGCGATCTGCCAATGGATCTGCTGATTTAACCCATTTTGTAGATGGGGCAATACCAGCCAGTGCTGAACGGGGTGAAGCGGAGAATGGATAAGTGAACTGAGCTGGGATTGAATATCACCAAAGTGCAGGTCGATTGTGGTACGACCGTCATCAAAAATTAATCTCTGACAACCTATAATAGCTGTCGGCTCTGTATGAAGTAAGCGTTGGGCAAGTGGCTCAAGTTCAGGCACTTTGGTTAAACTGGCGGATTGATCCCAAAGTAATTTAAGTTCGTACGCATTAATCGGATTGGGTTCGAATACGTTAAGGAGTAATCGTTGGTTAGGATTCGTCTGAGTGCGCCACCAAGATAAGAGTTCAAGCCCGTTGCCTAAACCCATTTGCCCTAATACTAAGAGTTTTTGCTGTGAATGAGCCTCAAATATCCGCTGCTGATAAATGCTCAACTTGCTGAGATAGTGTGCATCAGTGTGAGCTGTTGCGGGATAAAGGTTGATTAATTGCGGGTAATCGCGCTTAATTTGGCAAGGTTTATTGGGCTCTGCAGTCAAAGAAATTTACTCTCGGTCTCATAATTGGCATTATTTTACTCGCCTTTATGGAAAGCTGACCACTTAATTGAGTCAAAACAGATACTATTGGCTCAGCGAAAAGTAGGTACTGACATGTACACAATGGATAGCAATAAAATGAAAAGAGTCGTGATCACCGGAATGGGTGTTGTTTCAAGTATCGGTAATAACAAGCAAGAAGTGACCGAGTCACTGAAAGCGGGCCGCAGTGGTATTACGCATTCAGCTCAGTTTGAAGAGATGCAATTACGTAGCCATGTATGGGGTGACATCAAGTTAAACCCTGCTGAGCATATCGATCGTAAGGCATTGCGTTTTATGGGTGATGCGGCAGCTTATGCCTACATTGCTATGCAAGAAGCGGTTGCCGATGCCAATTTAACTGAAGAGCAGTATTCAGATCCGCGCGTAGGTTTGATTGTGGGTACAGGCGGCGCATCATCGTCTAACCAAGTACAATCTGCCGATACATTGCGTGAAAAAGGCGTTAAACGCGTAGGTCCGTATATTGTGCCTCGCATCATGTCGAGCACGGCCAGCGCTTGTTTAGCCACGCCATTTAAAATTAAAGGCATGAATTATTCTATCAGTTCAGCCTGTGCAACCAGCGCCCACTGTATTGGTCACGCCGTTGAACTTATCCAAATGGGTAAGCAAGACATGGTGTTTGCCGGTGGTGCTGAAGAAGTGGATTGGACACTGACCATGGGCTTCGACGCTATGGGCGCACTGTCAACCAAGTACAATGCCACACCCGAAAAAGCCTCTCGTACCTATGATGCAGACCGTGATGGTTTTGTGATTTCTGGCGGCGGCGGTATTTTAGTGGTTGAAGAGTTAGAGCATGCTCTGGCTCGCGGCGCAAAAATTTACGCTGAAGTGATTGGTTATGGCGCGTCTTCAGACGGTTATGACATGGTGGCGCCATCGGGTGAAGGCGCTGTGCGTTGTATGCAAATGGCGATGATGGATGTCGATACCCCAATCGATTACATCAACACTCACGGCACTTCAACGCCAGTGGGCGACGTGCGTGAATTAGAAGCGCTACGTGAAGTTTTCAAAGACAAGTGCCCACCGATTGCATCGACTAAGTCTATGACAGGTCATGCATTAGGCGCCGCAGGCGTACATGAAGCGATTTACAGCTTAATCATGATGGAAAACAGCTTTATTGCCCCAAGCATCAATATCGAAAATCTGGACGAAGCGGCGAAAGATATGCCTATCGTGCGTGAATATCGCGATGCTGAGCTGAATACAGTCATGAGTAACAGCTTTGGTTTTGGCGGTACAAACGCCACGCTAGTGATGCGTAAATTCAAATAAGTTTGTTTATCAAACGCGATAGAAGGGAAGCTTAGGCTTCCCTTTTTTATGGGCATTTTTTGTAAACCTGTTGCATCGACAAGGATTTATCCCATTAGTCTTGTTAGAATACCGAGCATCTTGATGCCTTCCATTCCCACTTTTTTTAGATCAGGTGCCCATGAAGATTTTAGTCGATGAAAATATGCCCTATGTTGAACCGCTATTTGGCGATCTCGGGGAAATTATTCCTGTTAATGGCCGCACGTTAACCGCAGTGCAAGTGCGCGATGCCGATGTGTTATTAGTGCGCTCAGTCACCAAAGTGAATGCCGAGTTGCTCTCGGACAATCATCAACTGAAATTTGTCGGCAGTGCCACCATAGGCACAGATCATGTGGATTTAGCCTACCTTGCCGAGCGAAATATTCCCTTCTCTAATGCGCCAGGTTGCAATGCGACTGCGGTTGGGGAGTTTGCTTTTATCGCTATGCTGGAGTTGGCGCAGCGCTTTAATTCGCCGCTTAAGGGCAAGGTCGTCGGCATAGTGGGCGCGGGTAACACTGGCACTGCAACGGCAAAATGTTTGCAAGCCTATGGTATTAAAGTACTGCTTAACGATCCCATTAAAGCTGCAGAGGGCGATCCGCGTAGTTTTGTGAGCTTAGAAACCATCATGGCGCAGGCTGATATCATCAGTTTGCATGTGCCCATCACGCGCACGGGCGAGCATAAAACCAAACATTTGTTCGATGAGGCGCGCTTAAAGGCGCTCAAACCCAATACATGGTTAGTGAATTGCTGCCGCGGTGATGTGATAGATAACAAAGCACTTGTCAGAGTTAAACGCCAGCGTGATGATCTCAAACTTGTACTCGATGTGTGGGAAGGCGAGCCAACACCGATGCCTGAACTGGTGCCACTGGCTGAATTTGCCACGCCGCATATTGCAGGTTACAGCTTAGAAGGTAAGGCGCGCGGCACTTTTATGCTCTATCAAAAGCTGTGTCAGTTACTTAATATTGCTGCCGATAAAAGTCTGCTGGATCTCTTGCCAAGCTTTAACATTAAGGCGGTCGAACTTGCGACCGCGCCGAATGAAAAAGCGTTATTACAGCTCGCGCGTTTTGTCTATGATTTGCGCGATGATGACAAGATGTTCAGAAATACATTCTTAAATGAGAATGGCTTCGACACTATGAGAAAAAATCACCAACATAGACGCGAATTTAGTGCATTGGCGCTGGCTTATGACGGTCAATCTGAGGTAGATTGGTTGTCCAATTTAGGTTTTTCAGGAGTCGGTCAGTAGCTATGTCACAGGAATTTAATGTTGTCGTTTTAGGTGCATCGGGCGCAGTGGGTCAAACTATGATAGAGATCCTCGAAGAGCGTAATTTCCCGGTTGCCAATTTGTACCCTTTAGCCAGTAGCCGCAGCGCCGGTGAAACGGTCAGCTTTCATGGCAAACAAATTACCATTCTCGACGTAGAAACCTTCGATTGGACCCAAGCTCAAATTGGTTTCTTCTCTGCAGGAGGTGATGTTTCCGCCAAATGGGCACCGATTGCCGCTGAAGCAGGCTGTGTTGTGATTGATAACACCTCTCACTTTAGATACGACATCGATATTCCTTTGGTTGTACCTGAAGTGAATCCGCATGCTATCGCTGATTTCCGCAATCGCAATATCATTGCTAACCCAAATTGCTCAACCATTCAAATGCTGGTGGCACTTAAGCCTATTTATGATGCCTATGGTATCAGCCGCATTAATGTGGCAACGTACCAGTCAGTATCGGGCACAGGTAAAAAAGCCATTGAAGAATTAGCGCATCAGTGCACTAAATTATTGCAAGGTTTACCTGCTGACGCTGAAGTCTATCCAAAACAAATTGCTTTTAACGTATTGCCACAAATCGATAAATTTATGGATAACGGCTATACCAAAGAAGAAATGAAAATGGTCTGGGAAACCCAGAAGATTTTCGGTGACGATGAGATTTTAGTGAATGCGACCGCCGTACGTGTGCCTGTGTTTTATGGTCACTCGGAAGCCATTAATATCGAAACTCGTCAGCCTGTTGATGCCGAAGACGTTAAAGCTTTACTGCGTAATGCCGAAGGAGTGGTATTGTTTGAATCCGATGATGATTATCCAACAGTAGTGACAGATGCCGCAGGAACCGATCCGGTTTATGTGGGTCGCATTCGTAAGGATATTTCTCATTCTCACGGGATTAACTTGTGGGTCGTGTCAGACAATATTCGTAAAGGCGCAGCCTTGAACAGTGTGCAAATTGCCGAGATCTTAGTGAGAGATTATTACTAAGCATTAGATTGCATTTGATGCCCATTGAAAAGCCTGCTGTCAGCAGGCTTTTTTTGTTTTACAATTGTGAACAGTAGCAGGGCGGGGATTTCTGGTTTATAGTAATCTCAATAAATACAATTGCCTAAAGCCTGTTATCAGTGAGATAACTTTATAGCGCTTCAAAGGGAAGGATTGATGAAATTTCGCACTTCGTATCTTGTGGGTCTAATGGCCACTGTTTTAGCTGTTTCTTCTACCGCTTATTTTATTGATCCCGCCGTTGCTGCAGATACACCAAGATTAAAACCCTTAAAAATCATGGGGCCAGACGGACAGATCCGTCAAGTTAACCATCAATATGGTCCAACGACATCGAAAGACACTTTTTGGAGCATAGCGCAAAAAGTCCGTCCTGATGCCAGTGTAAGCGTCTATCAGGTGATGGCCGCCTTATACGATGCTAACCCTCATGCGTTTAACTCTGCCAGTTATAACAGTTTAGAACGCGGTATGATCCTGCTCATTCCGTCTAAAGAAGTCATGCTGTCGATCCCCAATCGTATGGCGATAGCCAGAGCAGAGCAAAGTGATAGACAATCTCGGGCTCCGGCGAAAGCAACGTCTAAACCGCCAGCTAAGGTGACGACAGCAAAAGCGCCAGTCACGGCTCCTGCGGTGATTGTTGAAACGAAAGTGACACCACCTAAAGCGGTTGCTGAAACACCTGTTCCAGAAAAGCCCAAGATGCTGAGTTCAGATGTGACGGCGCGGTTAGAAGCGGCAGAAAGCAAAAATCTGTCATTAACCGATGAATTAGCCCGCACGCAAGATCAACTGTCAGTTCGCACTTCAGATGTTGAAGCGCTAAAAGTTAAAGTTGAAGAATTAAATCAACGGATTGCTGTGCTGGAAGAAACACTTCAAGCCAGTAAACTACAAAACCAAGCCTTGAAAGCCGAAGTTGAAGCTGCGCAAGTGCCAGAGACGACAGCTGTTGAAGCTGAAGTAGAGGCAGAGGCACCGATTGAGCCCGATGACTTGTGGCGCAATATCCTTAATAGTCCTGTGTTATTGATTGCCGCGGCTGTGATCCCTGCCTTGTTCTTACTGCTTGCTGTGTTCTGGTTCCTGCGCCGTAAACGCAATAAAGAACGTCGTGAAATGCAGACACAAGAAGCGGTTATGGCCGCCGGTGCCGCTGGGATTGCGGGTACCGCCATCATGGACATGGATGATGACGATTTAGACGATATGGCGGTACATTTAGATTCTGACCATGCGGACTCCATCGATAGTCTTCTTGATATGGGCAGTGTCGATTTACAACCTGAGCAAGATTTGACTGACTCCCACGATCAGATGGATATGGCTTCTGAAATGTTTGTCGATCCGGGGATCTCTGCCGAACCAGAGGTTGAAGACGAAGGGCAATCTCTTGATGACCTGTGGGCCGAAGCCATGGGCGATCAGGAAGAGGATATTGTTGAGGAGAAACCTAAATCTGGCAATATTCTTGAGGAAGCCGATCTTGATGCACTATTAGCGGGCCTAGGTTCTGACGACAGCACTTCTGAAGACAGCACCGAAGCCGAAGAGGATTTAAGTGAATTAGAGCGTAACTTTGCGAGCGATTTAGCTCAAGAAGATGACAGTAATGATGTTACTTCTAAGCTGAATGATGTTGAAGTCGCAGACACTAAACCTGCCGATGAAGCCATCGCGGATGACGATGATCTTGATGCATTACTTGCCGAGTTTAGTGTTCCTGCAGAAGATACTGAGATTGCACAAGCGCCTGCACCAGACGTTGTTGCGTCTGATGATGAAGATCTCAGTGCTGCCATCGCGGCAGAACTCGGTGATGATTTAGATGATGAACTTGGTGGAGAAGACGTTGATGATATCGATGCCTTATTGGCTGATTTCGATAAACCAACGCCAGCCGCTGAACCTGAAGTCGAGCCTGATCTTGGCGCTGAAATTGCTGCTGAACTAGATGCGGAGCTTAATGAACTGGGCGTAGAAGACACCGATGACATCGATGCCCTGTTAGCCGATTTCGATAAACCAGTAGAACCTGAAGTTGAACCTGATCTCGGTGCTGAAATTGCCGCAGAGCTAGACACTGAGCTTAATGAACTGGGCGTAGAAGATACCGACGACATTGACGCCCTGTTAGCCGATTTCGATAAACCAGCAGAACCTGAAGTTGAACCCGACCTCGGCGCTGAAATTGCCGCAGAGTTAAACGCTGAGCTTGATGAGCTGGGTGTGGAAGATACCGATGATATTGATGCTCTGTTAGCGGATTTTGATAAACCGACGCCAGCGGTTGAACCTGAAGTCGAGCCCGATATTCGTGCTGAAATTGCCGCTGAGTTAGACGATGAGCTTAATGAATTAGGCGTAGAAGAATCCGATGATATTGATTCACTACTGGCGAGTTTTGATGCTGAGCCTGAACTCAAAGTCGATGCCGAAGATGATGATATCAGTGCAGAAATCGCAGCAGAATTAGAAGCTTCGTTACCGGAAGACATAAAAGGTGAAGCGTCAGGTGATGATGATTTAGATGCACTCTTAGCTGAGTTTGATGTGCCGGAGCAATTGGATGCCGATGAAGATGAATTCGACTTCGATATGGAAACGGCGCAGCTCGATTCAGAAGACAATTCAGTTGACGAAGATAATTTACTTAAAGGCATTGGTGCGGCTCACTCTATCGATGGCACCGATGATACTTTTACATTAGTCGAGGAATTGAGTGACGATAACGACGCAGATGTATTAGCGACGGCCGCAGTCACTTTGGCCGCTGCTGCAGCCGCGGCCAGTGTTAAAGAAAAAGAATCTTCTTTCTTTAATGATTTAAAAGCCAATAAGAGCAAAGATCCCCATGTGCTCGATTGGGACTCAGAGCTAGATTTTGCGCCTAAGGCTAAGCCTGCGGCAACGCAAGCAGATGTAACGGCTAATGATGTTGAGCCTAACAAAGATGCCACAGCGGTCGATTATGCTTCTCAAGAGAAGCCCATTAAGGCTACGCGTAACGATATTGATTTTAGTGAAGATTTTAAACTTGATATCAAAGAAGACGCGGATGATTTGGACCTTGAGCAAGGGCTAGACTTAAGTGACGATAATGTGCTCGCCGCTTTTACAGCCAATACAGATTATGACGATGAAGATGTGTTGACGTCGGAAGACAGTTTCTCTCTGGTCGATGATCATAATCTTACCGTCGATGAAGCCTTGGCTGCACTCGATGCCCAGGAGTCGCGAAAAGCGCAGAAAAAGTTTGTTCCTGACCATGATTTAACCAGTTTTCAAAATGAAAACGGTTTTATCGACATCGACAAGTTGCTGAATGATGCCGATGAAGAGGGGGCTGATACCGATTTGTATTCGGAAGTTGACGTTGAGATGAGTGATGTCGGTGCCTTAATCGGTGATGCCGCGATGATCGATGTTGATGATGAAGAAAACTCAGTCAACGCTAAGCTGGATTTAGCGCGTGCTTATATCGAAATTGACGACAGCGACAGTGCGAAAGCCCTGCTCAAAGAAGTGCAAATTGACGGTAACGAGCGCCAGCAGGATGAAGCTGGACGTTTGCTCAAAGAGATTAGTTAATCCCGGTTGAGAGTGTTTCAATCTAACGGCGCCTTCAGCGCCGTTTTTTTTATGGGCTGCTGTGATAAAATGCGCCGCTAAATCAATTGTGAGGATAAGTGGATGCGGATTGCATTAGGTATTGAATATGACGGTAATGGTTATTTTGGCTGGCAACGTCAGGCCGAAGTCGATTCAGTACAAGGGCAATTAGAACGGGCGTTATCGATAGTGGCCAATGAGCCTATCGGCGTCTTCTGCGCTGGCCGTACCGATGCGGGCGTGCATGCCACAGGCCAAGTGGTCCATTTTGAAACCAATGCTATTCGTAATGAAGGCGCATGGACCTTAGGGGTGAATGCTAATTTGCCCGACAATATTGCCGTTCGTTGGGTCAAAGAAGTCGACGACAGTTTCCATGCGCGCTTTTCGGCCACCGCCAGACGCTACCGCTATGTGATTTATAATCACACTTTTCGGCCTGGGATTTTACGCCATGGTGTAAGCCATTATCACGGCAATATCGATGCTGACAAAATGCACCAAGCGGCACAGGCACTCTTGGGTGAGCAGGATTTTACCAGCTTTCGCGCTGTCCAGTGTCAGTCGAAAACACCGTTTCGTAATGTGCATTGCGTTAATGTCACGCGCCAAGGTATGTATGTGATTGTTGATATCGCTGCGAATGCTTTCTTGCATCACATGGTGCGCAATATTGTCGGTTCATTGTTAGAAATCGGTCTAGGTAATCAGCCACTGACTTGGATGGGCGATTTGCTCGCGTTAAAAGACAGAAACCAAGCCGCAGCAACGGCTAAACCCCATGGACTCTATTTAGTTGATGTGACTTATCCAGAACAATATCAATTACCTAAGCTCGCCATTGGGCCATTATTCATGTTGGATTGAAAAGATCTTATTTGAGAGATAATCGAATACGAGGATATACAGACATGCTTACAGTACCAGCGTCAAATGCAGCATTGGAACAGTGGTTGGATTATTTGCTATCTATACATCCAACCGAAATCGATATGGGGTTAACCCGTGTCTCTAAGGTCGCGCAAACCCTGGGTCTTTTGGATTTAGGTACAACCAAGATAGTGACAGTGGCGGGGACGAACGGCAAAGGCACCACCTGCGCCATGCTCGAAAATATTCTGCGCCTATCGGGTTTGACTGTGGGCGTATACAGTTCGCCACACATGCTGAAGTACAACGAGCGAGTGCGTATCAATGGTAGCGATGTCAGTGATAGCGGTTTTGTTACGGCATTTGAGCAAATTGAAGCCGCGCGCGGCGATATTTCTCTGACCTTTTTTGAGTACGCTACGCTCGCAGGCTTGATACTCTTTAAAACCGCTCAGCTTGATGTGGTTATCTTAGAAGTCGGTTTAGGTGGACGGTTAGATGCTACCAATATTATCGATGCCGACATTAGCGTACTGACGTCGGTCGATTTAGACCATGAAAGTTATCTCGGTAATACCCGTGAGCTTGTGGGCCGTGAAAAGGCGGGCATTTTCCGCAGTGGTAAACCTGCCATTGTGGGTGAACCCAACTTGCCACACACTGTCAATGATGTCGCCAATGAGGTTGGCGCCATCTTGTATCGTGTCGGTAATGAATTCAGTTATCAAGCCCATGGCAATCTGTGGGATTTTCAAGGTCAAGTGCTCAAACTGCACGATTTAGCGTTACCAACTTTGCCATTACCTAATGCGGCGACTGTATTGGCAGTGATTGAACAGGGCTGGCCGGATATCACGCCTTCAATTATTGCTGAGGGTATTAGCACTGCTCGGTTAACGGGTCGATTAGAGCGGGTGAGTGAGCAGCCGTTAGTGTTACTCGATGTTGCCCATAATCCCCATGCGGCGCGGTTTTTGGTACAACAGTTAGCGCCAATCGTTGTGGGTAAGCGCGTGTTCGCCCTTTGCGGCATGTTGAAGGATAAAGATATTGCAGGTGTGTTGCCTGTGATCAATCCACTGATCGACACTTGGTATTTGGTCAGTCTGCACGGTGAGCGTGGCGCGAGTTCGGCCATGCTACGCAAAACATTAGCCACTGAGGCTGTTGCATTTGAGTTTGAGGACATATCTGAGGCTTGGTCTGCATTAAAAGCGCAAATTAACCCAGATGATGTGGTAATTGTGTTTGGCTCCTTTTACACTGTGGCAGGTTTTAAGTCTCAATTTATGCAGGAAGTCAGTTTTGTCTAGCCAGTTTCATAATCGTTTAGTCGGCACTGTGGTGCTGGTTGCGCTTGGGGTAATTTTTTTGCCGGATATTTTGGATGGCAAAAAAGATCGCCAAGAAGAGCAGTTTTCCGAAATTCCTTTGCGCCCGACCGTGATTGAGCAGCAAAAAGCCGACGATGATATGTTTGAAGTCTTGTCGGCCGAGGATGCTGCTGCGCTGAATGGGACTGAGGTCGCCTTAGCCGAAATGCCAGTTAATGCTGACAATGAAAAGTCTGTCGCCGCGCCAGTAATCGAAGTCGCAAAGCAAGATGTTAAGAAAGACGTTAAGCCTGATGTTAAAAAAGCAGAGCCTAAGCCTGAAACTAAACCTGAAGCTAAAAAAGAGCCGCCTAAAGCCACTGTAAAAACTGAGCCGGCTAAAAAAGCGGACGCTAAAGCGACTACTGTGGCTAAGGCTGAAAAGCCTAAAGCAGAAACGCCCAAAGCCAGTGCAGCCAAAGAGGATGCCGTTAAAGTGGTCAGCCGTGACAGCTTGAAAAGTGGCTTTACCTTGCAGCTTGGCAGTTTTAACAACGCAACGAATGTTAAAGCCTTGGTTGCACAGCTGCGTAAGAGTGGTTTTAAAGCGTACACTATTCCTGAAAACCCTAAAGATGGCGTATTAACTAAAGTGTTTGTCGGACCCGATGTGTCTGAGGCAAAGCTGAAGAAAGTACAAGTTGAGGTGGAAAACCTCACGCGTCTCAAGGGCTGGATTGTTCCTTTTAATCCCTTAGAATCTTAATGGTGATACAACACTCGAGACTGAAAATGATTTATTTACCTCACTAGGGGTGAGAATCGTTTCAGTCTCTGGTAGAATCGCGCCGTCTTAAAGCCCATGTCGGAAAGCCATCTCAATGGTTTGGATTGATTACGCTATCATATTCGTCATCGGATTATCGACTCTCATCAGTCTGATCCGTGGATTTGCCAAAGAAGCCATGTCCTTAGTGGTATGGTTTGCGGCTTTCTTTGTTGCCAGCCAATTTTACCAAGATCTTGCCGTTCACTTAACACAAATGAACGATGAGATGCTGCGTAATGGCGTTTCTATTGCCATCCTCTTTATTACCACTTTGGTACTCGGTGCCTTAGTTAACTATATTCTCGGACAACTTGTTGTCAAAACCGGATTATCTGGCACTGACAGGCTTTTGGGCTTGTGCTTCGGTGCTATTCGAGGCGCACTTATTGTGAGCGCCTTGTTGTTTTTCATGGATGCTTTCACAGGATCTCCCAACTCCCAATGGTGGAAAGATTCTGTGCTAGTACCCGAATTTGGCGTTGTTATTCAATGGTTTTTTGACTATTTGGAAAATACCTCCAGCTTTGTACCCAAACTATAAGAAAGAAAATAAAATAATCCTAAGTGATAGAACATCTTACAATGAGGAAGCTTACCCATGTGTGGTATCGTCGGAATAGTTGGCCAATCATCGGTTAATCAGACCATTTATGATGCACTGACAGTGTTGCAGCACAGAGGTCAGGATGCGGCAGGTATTGTGACCATTGATCGTGGTGCTTTCAGACTACGTAAAGCCAATGGTTTGGTTAAAGACGTTTTTGAAGTCAAACATATGCAACGCCTACAAGGTAATGCTGGTATTGGCCATGTGCGTTATCCAACTGCGGGCAGTTCAAGCGCATCTGAAGCGCAGCCTTTCTATGTTAACTCGCCATTTGGGATCTCATTAGCCCATAACGGTAATTTAACCAACACAGTCGAATTAGCCGAAGGGCTGATCAAAAAACGTCGTCATGTGAACACCACTTCGGATTCTGAAGTCTTGTTAAACCTGTTGGCCGACGAACTGCAAAAAACCACGAGTTTGACTCTGACGTCGGAAGAAGTGTTCGATGCCGTCGCTAACGTACACCAACAAGCTCGTGGCGCTTACGCGGTTGTTGCCATGATTATTGGTCAAGGCTTAGTTGCGTTCCGTGACCCATTTGGTATTCGTCCTTTGGTATTAGGTAAGCACGAAACTGCCACTGGCACTGAATACATGGTGGCTTCTGAAAGTGTGGCACTCGATGCCGTTGGCTTTGAAGTGATGCGTGATGTTGCACCGGGTGAAGCGATTTATGTTTCAATTGACGGCCAGCTGTATACCCGTCAATGTGCAGCCGAGCCTAGCTATGCACCTTGTATCTTTGAATTCGTCTATTTTGCCCGTCCAGATTCGACGATCGACAAAGTGTCTGTATATGCAAGTCGCGTCAACATGGGCGCTAAGCTTGGCGAGAAGATTAAGAAAGAATGGTACGATCACGATATCGACGTGGTTATTCCTATTCCTGAAACCTCTTGCGATATCGCGCTGGAAATTGCCCGTTGCATGGATTTACCGTACCGCCAAGGTTTTGTGAAAAACCGTTATATTGGCCGTACCTTCATCATGCCTGGTCAACAGGAGCGCAAGAAGTCAGTGCGTCGCAAGTTGAATGCGATTAACACTGAGTTCAAAGGCAAAAATGTCTTGTTGGTGGACGACTCTATCGTTCGCGGTACGACCTCAGAGCAAATCATCGAAATGGCCCGTGAAGCAGGAGCTAAGAAAGTGTACTTTGCCTCTGCCGCACCGGAAATTCGTTTCCCGAACGTGTATGGTATTGACATGCCAACGTCAAACGAGCTTATCGCCCACGGTCGTGATGCCGATGAAATCGCCAAGTTAATTGGTGCTGATGGCATTATTTTCCAAGACTTACCCGATTTAATTGAAGCGGTAAGAATGGAGAATCCTGCGATTAAACGTTTCGAAACGTCCGTATTTGATGGTCACTACATCACGAACGACGTTGACCAAGCGTATTTAGATCACTTGACGCAACTGCGAAATGACGATGCTAAAGCCGATCGAAATAAAGATATCGGCACTAACTTAGAGCTGCATAACGTCTGTCACCCATAAGGATTGTGGGTAATTCAGTATCGTAAAGTTTGTGTCCTTTTTGTTCTAAACGATACAAAAAAAGCCAGTGAGAAATCACTGGCTTTTTAATGGCTTATATTTGCTTAACGGATCATCGTGATAACGTCTACGTATTTATGCGTTGCGCTGTTTCAGTCATTACATTTTCTTCAGCGTGCTTACGTTCAACCCAGTAATCCGCATTTTTAATACCCAGTTTTACCGGATCAAAAAGTGGCTCAATGCCAAGTGCCTGCTGTGATTCATAATCTTTAAGGCAAGTGAATGCGGTTTTCCTCAATAAAATAATGGCAATAATATTGAGCCATGCCATGAGTCCAACACCAATGTCACCCATTCCCCAAGCCATATCAGCCGTTTTAACTGTGCCGTATACGGTTGAGCCAATGATCACGACTTTGAGAACGACCATGAACCAAGGATGATTTACTTTACGGTTAATATAGGCAATGTTGGTCTCGGCAATGTAGTAATAAGCCACTATGGTCGTAAAGGCGAAGAAGAACAGTGCGATAGCCACAAAGATATTGCCAAATCCTGGCATCATACTTTCCATTGCCGTTTGTACGTAGCCTGGTCCTGCAGCGACTCCGGCAATGCCGGTATAGAGCGCCGCACCGTCTGGGCCCTGAACATTATACAGTCCTGTAATGAGCAGCATGAAACCTGTTGCAGAGCAAACGAATAAGGTGTCGATATACACAGAAAAAGCTTGAACTAACCCTTGTTTGGCAGGATGGCTTACCGCCGCTGCAGATGAGGCATGTGGCGCTGTACCTTGACCCGCTTCGTTGGAGTAAATACCCCGCTTTACCCCCCACATGATGGCTAAGCCTAAAATGGCACCAAAACCCGCATCAAAGCCAAAGGCACTTTTGATAATTAACCATAAAATACCCGGTAGCTGGCCAATATTTAGCGCTATGATGACACAAGCCACTATGATGTAACCCAGTGCCATAAAGGGGACGACGGCACTGGCAAAGTGAGCGATACGTTTTACACCGCCAAAAATGATAAAACCAAGAAGCATAGCCAGTATGGCTGCAGTCACATTAGGATCTATGTTGAAAGCGGTTTTTAAACTTGAACCAATCGAGTTAGCTTGTACGCCTGGCAGCAGGATCCCGCAGGCAAATATGGTCGCAATTGCAAATACCCATGCATACCATTTCATGCCTAAGCCTTTTTCAATATAAAAAGCAGGCCCACCACGATACTCGCCATTGATTTTTTCTTTATAGACTTGACCTAAGGTCGATTCAACGAAGGCGGAGCTGGCACCGAGAAAGGCAACCATCCACATCCAAAATAAAGCGCCAGGACCACCAAAGGTGATTGCTGTGGCAACCCCTGCAATGTTACCTGTACCGACTCGACCCGCTAATGTCATCGCGAGTGCTTGAAAAGACGACACTCCCGCATCAGTACTCTTACCATCAAACATCAGGCGGATCATTTCTGGCAGATGGCGCAGCTGTAAAAATCGAGTGCGAAGGGAGAAATAGAGCCCGACACCTAGGCAAAGAAAAATAAGTGCAGGGCTCCAAATTACACTATTGATCGCGTTGACAATCTCATTCATAGACTCCGATTCCTTTATTGTGTTGTTTTAGCAGAGTTTTTAGGTTTACGGTTATTCAACAGATGTTGAGTTAGGACATTCACTTTTGATTAAGACATTTTTTGTAAATATCCAAGATACTCAACATAACTATTTTTTAGGGAGCTTCATAGTTAAAGTGTTAAATATTTGAAACCAATGTGTTTTGAAATTGAGTTTTAGCATGGATAAATAGAGCAGAGGGGCGAGTTAACTCGAAATACGGTAGTGATTTATTATGAATGTCAGTTATCCCATTACCCAAAGTAGCATCCACACGCCGAATAAGCTGCTTAAGCTATGGCGCGTGATTTGATGGCTGAGTAATAGAGATAAACTCACAGCAATAGGAATGACGAGAATGAATCCCCATGCTAACGGCATATCGATGATTTTCATTTGTCCCAGCCAGGTACTGGTGAGCATGCTTATTGCGAGTAACATTAAGCTATGGAATATCAATAACTGATTGAATCTTAATATTAATGCTGGAGTTATTGTCATAGCCTGTCGCGCATTTATTGCAAACTGTCTCATAGTCACTCCTTAGTTATTTAGTGTATCTTATGCCTTGTTGAGAATTATTCGCAATTGAATTTACACTTAAGCTTTTACATTTAAGCTCGGTTTACTACAGAAATTTGCACTCAACTGGCGTTTGGGCTAAATTATACTGTAATTATATCCAGTGCTTGGTGTTTGTATGATTCTCTATATCGCAGAAAAACCTAGCCTAGGGCGGGCCATTGCCGATGTATTGCCTAAACCCCATAAAAAAGGCGATGGATTTATCGAAGCCGCCAATGGCGATTGTGTGTCTTGGTGCGTTGGTCACTTGCTCGAGCAAGCAGAACCTGATGCCTATAATCCCGAATTTAAGTCTTGGAAATTCGAGCATTTGCCAATAGTGCCAGACAAGTGGCAACTAAAACCTAAGGCTGCGACCCGCAGCCAACTCACAGTGCTAAAACGATTAGTCAAACAAGCCAACACGCTGGTTAACGCGGGCGATCCCGACCGCGAAGGGCAGTTACTCGTGGATGAAGTGATTGCCTATCTTCGCGTGACGGGGGACAAGCTACATCAAACCCAGCGTTTACTGATCAGTGACTTAAACCCACAAGCTGTAAAACGGGCTCTAACGCAGCTACGCAGCAATCGCGAGTTTATTCCTTTATCCACATCGGCCTTAGCTCGCAGTCGTGCCGATTGGCTCTATGGCATGAATATGACGCGTGCGTACACCATCCAAGGTAAAAAGGTCGGTTATCAAGGCGTGTTATCCGTCGGCCGAGTACAAACGCCATTGCTTGGGCTAGTGGTGCGCCGTGATGAAGAGATTGCCCACTTTCAATCTAAGCCTTTTTATGAAGTACTGGCGCATTTGGCGACCGAGAAGCAAGAAACCTTCAGCGCCAAGTGGCAACCTAGCGAAGCTTGTCAGCCTTATATGGATGAAGAAGGACGAGTGTTAGTGAGAGGGTTAGCGCAAAATGTGGTGAGTCGCATCAGTGATAAACCCGCTTTAGTCACTCAATTAGTGGCTAAGGACAAGAAACAGAATCCACCATTGCCCTACAGCTTATCCGCGTTACAGATTGATGCGGCCAAACGGTTTGGTATGAGTGCTAAGGATGTGCTCGATACCTGCCAAAGTTTGTATGAACGTCATAAACTCATTACTTACCCACGCTCCGACAGTCGTTATTTACCCGTTGAGCAACATAACCTTGCGCCTTCGGTACTTAAGGCGATCAGTAGCGGTGCTGCTGAGTTATTGCAAGGTGCTGATGCACCCGATCCCCGTCTTAAATCTAAAGCATGGGATGATAAAAAAGTGGACGCCCATCACGCAATCGTCCCCACAGAGAAGACGGCTAACTTATCTAGCTTGAGTCAGCGTGAGAGGCAGTTATATCTTCATGTTGCTCGCCAGTACTTAGCCCAGTTTTATCCGGCTTATTGTTACAGTGAAACCACAGTGCAAGTGACAATCGAGGGTGGCTTATTTAATACCAAGGCGCGTCAGGATAAATCCCTCGGCTGGAAGCAACTCTTTGCCCGCCAAGAGCCAAATGGCAGTAAGGCGAGTGGCAACAAGTCGACGGAAGAAAGCGCAGGTAAGGACGATGAGGAGAATGACGAGTTTATTGGCCAATTACCGCCTTTGAAATTGGGACAGGCTTTGCATTGTACTCGAGGCGAATTGTTGGAGAAAAATACTCAACCACCAAAGGCCTTTACCGATGCCACTTTACTCGGAGCTATGACGGGTATTAGCCGTTATGTGACCGATCCTGAGATCCGTAAAATTCTTAAAGAAACCGACGGATTAGGTACAGAGGCTACCCGTGCAGGTATTATCGAATTGCTGTTCAAACGCGGTTTTTTACAACGCTTAGGTAAATCTATTGTCTCGACAGACGTGGGGAAAGGATTGATTAACAGCTTGCCCGCGAGTGCGACTACGCCGGATATGACAGCGCTTTGGGAAGCGAGTCTGAATGGCATTTGCCATAAAGAAACCTCTTATCAAGCCTTTATGCAGCCACTGCTCGGCACCTTATCCACGCTTATCCAGAATGCAGGCGCCCAACTGCCAACCGCGCTTAATGGTTTACAAAGCCAAGGTTATCGTAAAACGGCAAGTAATAAATCCGGTTATCGTAAGTCGCCTTACCGCAAAGCCTCGAGCTCGGCAAAACGGGCAGGCACTGCAAGTACAGCTAAAAGCTGTGTGAAGAAGTCAGTGGCTAGTGCTGGCGCAAGGAGTCGAACACGCAAAGTGGCTACAGAGGCTTAATAGTCACGAGTGCGTTGTGATTCTGTGGTAGGGGATATTCGACCTTAAGCAATAACGCTTTCATAGCACTGAATTTGGGCAAAAAAAAGAGTAAACCAAAACGGTTTACTCATACGGAAATAGGTCGTTAAAGCTTGCCAAAATCACTCAACTGATGAGGAGCAGGCATATAATCTCAGCATTAACTTAATTAGCCCTTAAAGCTCATATTTATCTTAGGGTGTCGCCTCGGTTTAAGCTGATGAGCTTATCCAGTATGCGTTCTCCATCCATGCGGATACCGTTGTGCTCATATTCTGATGTTAACCAATACTTTAGCCTGCCAACTTGTTTTGTGGTTTCTAAGCTGTATTGCATCTCTACAAACATATCTTCACTGTAAATGGCCGCTGCAACAGGGACTCGGTTTTGTGCCAGTTGCTCTAGATTGTAAAGTGTTGGCCAATCTGATTTATGGGCAAGGATTTCTGCCGCGGCTTTAAGCGGCACTAAGTGACTAAATTGGTCAAACATCCATGGGTATATCATCTCACCTGTGAATAAAAACGGTTTACCTTGTTGATAGTTAAAGGCGGGGAATTGCTGTCTAACCCTGTGTGCCGACCATTGTGAAGCCGAGTGTTGACAGTAGATTGCTTCATGCAACAGGGCAAAAATCGGGTTAGTGTTGTAATCGAGCATTTGACCGAAATGATTTAAAAATAACGGGTTAACGACTGTCCCTGAAGCCGTGTTGATCAAGGCTTGTTCAAGCAAATAATAAACCGATTCAGGCCCTTGCTCCATTCCAATATTAATACCCAGCAGTTGCAACATTTCAACCGTGAGGCGTTCACCCGTTGCCAAATACACTTCATTTTCAAGCAAATGTTTTGCTAAGCGAGTGACGAGATGTTGAGCATCGTGGAAGCGTTGGAAAAATTGTTTATTCTTCGCCAGTACGCGTTGATAAGTCGCAAGATAGACGTCGTCGCTGCTACGGGTTAATGATGGTATGCCACCCGTAATATAGGCTTCGCTGACGCCTTGAGGGGCGGCGCTTAAATAATGTAACACGCAAAATCCCCCGAAACTTTGGCCGAGAATCGCCCACTTATCGGCGGGACAAAGCTGGGCACGAATCGTTTCGGCATCACGAATGATATTGTCAGCCCTGAAATGGCTTAGGTAATCCGCTTGAGCTGCGGGATCTAAATGTTGCAGGCTTTGGTAATTAATCGGTGTTGATAAGCCTGTACCACGTTGATCGAGTAATAACACTCGATATTCTTTTAATGCGCGGCGGATCCAGCCGCTGTTGCTGGCGGGACGCATGGCCGCAAATCCAGGGCCGCCTTGAAAAAATACGATATAAGGTAGTTTTTTATCTTTGTTTTCTGGGCTACAGAGTTCTCTGGCAAACACTTGGATTTGCTCTGCAATTGGATTTTGATAGTTGAGGGGCAAGGTAAAAGTGTGTTTCTTCGCCAGCACTCCGGCGAGAATAATATCGGGTTTCATCAAACAACCTTAATGGCAGAGGATCATGTTATTGTGATTGGCAGATTGTATACCCAAATAAGCTGAAGATGCAGTAACCTAGGCTACCTGAAACGCGTATCTTCAGCTAACTTGGGTATAGACAAAATAGTTTATGTCGTAAGCTAGGATTATTTGATTAGCTTTTGGTGAAGATCAATTTTTTGGATATAAATTTGAGCCATGATGAGTTTCTTAGCGTAATCTATCGCTTATGGATAACACGAGATTGAAGCTATGAAGTATCAGATTATTCCAGTGACACCTTTTCAGCAAAATTGCAGCTTGATCTGGTGTGAAAAAACCAAGCGTGCTGCAGTCGTGGATCCCGGTGGGAATATTGACAGGATCCAAAACGAAGTGGCGAAACTTGGACTCGTCCTCGAAAAAATCCTCCTTACCCATGGGCATATCGATCATGTCGGTGGTGCTAAAGCCTTAGCGAAAGCCGCCAATGTGCCGATTATTGGCCCGCATATTGCTGATAAATTCTGGATTGATAACTTACCTAAGCAAAGCCAAAATTTTGGTTTTCCCCATTGCGATGCCTTTGAACCGGATCAATATCTACAGGATGGCGATATTGTTAAAGTGGGCGAGCAAAGTTTATCTGTGCTGCATTGCCCTGGGCATACGCCGGGACACATTGCACTTTTCTCTGCCCAATCTAAGTTGGCGTGGGTGGGGGATATTTTGTTTCGAAGTTCTATCGGCCGCACCGATTTCCCCCAATCAAATCATCAGGATTTAATTCACTCGATCACCGAAAAACTGTGGCCCTTAGGTGCCGAGGTTGAATTCATTCCTGGGCATGGTCCTATGTCGACTTTTGGTGAAGAGCGCGAGCATAACCCCTTTGTCGCGGACCAACTTTTACTGTAATTGAGACGCCATTCAGCATTGCTTGATTTGTGAGCGATAATCACTCGCAAATCAAATGATTATTTCAACTAATAAACCAACCTTTTTTATGTTTTCTGTTTTTCCTTCTAGACTTAAAGCAGTTCTTCCGTCTACTGGGGTAAGTATGAAAACAAAAACAATGATGAGCGTGGTCTTTTCGACCATAGTCGCGAGTGCCGTGATTTCTGCGGTATTGAGCTTCAATGTTAAGTCTAAAATCGATCTCTTTAATGATGCGGCTAGCGTGCGATATCAGTCCTATCAAGTTGCCGATGAGTTAAGACAAAGTTCCGATGACCTAACGCGTCTCGCTCGAACTTACGCTGTTACGGGTGATGAAAAATACGAAAAAATGTATATGGATATTTTGGCTATCCGTAATGGTGAGAAGTCTAGACCTGAAAAATATCACCAGATTTACTGGGATTTGGTGCTGAGCTATGGCGATAAGCCAAAACCCGACGGTGCTAGCATTGCGATAAACACGCAAATGAAGTCCCTCGGTTTTTCTGATGAAGAATTCCGTTACCTTGAACAAGCTCAGCAAAACTCAGATGCGTTAGTCGCCCTCGAAGTGAAAGCCATGAATGCCGTTAAAGGTATTTTTATGGACCCCAACACCCAAACCTACACGATCAAAGGTGAGCCTAACTTAACCATGGCGAGGGAGTTATTACATAGCGACCAATACCACAGAGAAAAAGCTAAGATCATGCAGCCGATTGATGAGTTTTTTACAGCATTGGATAAACGTACCGATGGTGATGTGAATAACCGACTCGACTCCCTGCATGCGGCATTAAACTGGTCCCAACTGGTGTTATTTATCGTGATTTTAGCCGCCGTTGGCGGATTTATTATCGTTAAGAGCAGGATTGTGACTCCCTTAGTGCAGACTTGTGTTGAATTGCTCGATATTCAGCGTTCTAAAAATCTTGCGCGACGGATCTCTGTTACGACTCAGGGGGAAATTGGCGAAATCGTTAATCAAATCAACTTGTTTATCTCTTCCCTTGCCAGTTCATTATCGACGACGGATGGCATTGCAAAAGAGGTGGCTGATTTAGCTAAGCAAACTAAAGCATCAATTCAAATTTCGCGTGAAAGCTCAAATCGGGTGGCGAGAGAACTGGATGCCAGCGCCAGTGCGATGGAAGAAATGACCACGACCTTAGTGCATGTGAGTGAGAGCACTTCGAATGCTGAAAGCCGCGCCGCCGAAAATGAAACGCATGTCACTGTAGGTAAACAGACAGTATCGGAAGCGTTGAAAGCCATGTCGGTATTAGAAACTGAGTTTAGGAATACTCAGGACTCTATGTCACACCTAGTGAACGAAAGTACCCAAGTCAGCAATGTGTTGAGTGTGATTAAGGCGATTGCTGAGCAGACGAATTTGCTGGCACTGAATGCCGCGATTGAAGCCGCACGGGCCGGTGAGCAAGGACGAGGCTTCGCTGTGGTAGCTGATGAGGTTCGATCATTAGCCCAGCGCACTCAAGATTCCACCAAGGAAATCGATGATATTGTCGCAAGCCTTCAAAGCCGTACGAATCAAGTGGGTACATCTGTGACTCAAGCGGCGACGCTAATGCAAAAGGCAGGGGTAGAACTGCAACGTATCGTGGCAGTATTTGAGGATATTCGTCACAGTACGGAAGCGATTCATGGGATCAATACTCAGGTTGCCGCTTCAACCGAAGAACAATCCTTGGTTTCTAAAGAAATCGCTTCGAGCATGATGGTGATCCGCGATAATTCCCGTGAAGTATCACAGATTATCGAACAGATTGAATCGACATCCATTAGTCTAGACAACCAATCCCAGATACTGCGCACTAAGGCGGGCGAATACCAGTTTTAGATAAATGTGATTGATTTGCGAACAAACGCCACTCAAGACATGGACGTCTATTCTTCCTCTTTAGCTTCCCCTGAACATATTTTATGCTTCAACACTTTTTGAAATCTATTACTCCTTTCAATACGCACACGCCTTTGCTAACTTGGTTGTCCATATGTTTAATGCGAGCGTTTGACGAAGCGGTTTTATTTGCTGATAAAACTTGCGTCAAGCTTTGATGACAAATAGACGTCGATAGCTGCGTTATTAACGGCTGATAGTTTCAATAGCTATAAGCGCATTAAATTTTTTAAATCTCCCTAACCCAATGGAGTCCTTGCGGATGGATCACCAAATCGAAGATTTACTAGAGCATTGGCTACCACTGGCGGATGACGCTTGGGTACTTGCGGTGATCACCCAAATTCAAGGTTCGGCTTATCGTAAACCCGGTGCCATGATGTTGTTCCATGAGTTTGGTCAAGGTGTGGGTATGTTAAGTGGCGGCTGTTTAGAAGCCGATTTACGTCGCCATGCTCAAAATGCCATGCAGACTAAGCAAGTCATGTGCGTCACCTATGATGCAAGCGATGAGTCCGATGCCAGCTATCGACTCGGTTGTGGTGGCATAGTAGATATCATGTTGATCCCTCTGCTAAAAGAGAATCATGATCTTGGCTTAGTTGAGCTAGTGCAGGCATTTCGTCACGGTCGGTCGGGGTTTTACCAATTGCCTTTAGTCAAAGCGGGGACTGATGCGCGCCAGTATCACGCTGCGTTTTATTCTGAGGAGTTGACGCCGTTCCCCGCCAGCGATTTTGTACGCACGGGCGTCTTCACTCAAGACGCGGGAGAATCACTGATTATTCCCTTGAGACCAAGATTCCATCTTGGGATCTTTGGTGGTGGTATCGATGCTAAGCCTGTTGCCGCCATGGCCCACACTTTAGGTTGGCAAGTGACTGTTTTCGATGGTCGTACCGCCTATGCCAGAGCGGCGGATTTCCCCCATGCCCATATAGTGAAACTGACCGCGGGGGAATTAACCGCGAATCATATCGCTCAATTGGATTGCGCCGTGGTGATGAACCATAACTTGGGCTTAGATGCTGCGGCATTAAAGGTCATTCAAGCGCATCCGCTAGCCTATATCGCCTTGCTTGGTCCTGCCCATCGACGGGATAAAGTGCTTGGAATGGCAGGGCTCAGTGCTGAATCTTTTACTGGGGTATTTTCTGCTCCCGCGGGGCTTGCCCTTGGCGGCGAGTTACCGAGTGCCGTGGCCTTAAGTATTTTGGCCCAGTGTCACGGCGTGCTCCATGGCGCAACCTTAAAACATCTCGATGAGATAATGCGTTGATGACGTTGCCGCCAGTGCAAAAGTCCACTGCGCTAACGTCGACACTGCCCGGTTCGAGACAGCCCAGTTCAGCAGTGCTAAAGTCGGCAGCGCAGGCGCCATGCTCATCCAAACGGTTGTTGATTGTGGTACTCGCGGCAGGTGGGAGTAAGCGCTTTGATGGGGTTAAGTTAGCGCAACTTCTACCATCACATAGTGCTACGGAAATTCGCGAACAAACCATCATTAACACTCATGTTGAGCGTTTACAGCAGCTTAGTTGCCAAGATTTAGGTGTGGATCGCCAAGACATTCATTCGCTCCAGCATACGCCTTTGTTAATCATACTCGGTGCTCATCAGCACATATTGCAGCCATTATTAGTCGAGCTTCATTCCCGCCAACCCTTTGATATTTTAGTTAATCCACAGTGGCAAACAGGCTTGGCATCCTCAGTGAGTTTGGCGGCAAGCTATGCCAAGGAGCAGGGCTTTGATGCCATGCTGCTGACATTGGCAGACCAAGTGGCCTTGAGTGCAGACGATTATCGACAACTGATTTTGACATGGCATGAAACCGGTAAAGACGTTGCCGCCCATTATTTGGATGATTTAGGTGTACCTGCTATTTTTAATGCCTCTACATTACCGCAGTTCACTCACTTGAGTGGTGATCGCGGGGCGAAATCTATTTTAAAACAACAAGCACAGCAGGGAGCGTTAGTCGCTATAACACTACCCCGCGCCGCAATTGATATTGATACCCAAGCCGATCTTGCGTCGTGGTTGGCACTTAAGGAGTGAGTTATGGCAGAAGTATTATCAACCACTGCAGTTATCAAGGAAGCCAGTACCGCCGCTTCCACCCAAACACTTTTCATCAACGGTAAATCATTTACCTTAGATGCCGATCCTAAGATGCCAATCCTGTGGGCGTTACGGGATATTTTAGGGCTCACGGGCACTAAATATGGTTGTGGTGCAGGGTTATGCGGTGCTTGCACTGTGCATTTAGACGGCCATCCCGTACGCGCCTGTTTAACCAGTTTGGGGCAGGCACAGGGAAAACGTCTGACAACAATTGAAGGGCTGGATAATCAAAAGCTTAAAAATGCATGGGCCGAACATAACGTGCCCCAGTGCGGCTATTGCCAAGCGGGACAATTGATGTCGGCTGCGGCGTTAGTGGCGCAGCATCCGAAACCTTCTGAAGCACAAATCAACTCGGCCATGTCGGGGAATATCTGCCGCTGCGGCACATATCCGCGGATTAAAGCGGCACTGCAAAACTATGCCAAACAGGAGGGCTAATATGAGTACTTTTACTGCCGTAGAAAATATCAGCCGCCGCGACGTGCTAAAACTGTTTGGCGCAGTAGGGGGCGGATTAGCATTAGGGGCGAGCGGACTAACATGGAGCCCCATGGCGCTGGCGCAGGATAAAGAAGCGCGGCTGAATCTGTTTATTGCCATTGGTGAAGACGACAAAGTGTATCTCACCTGCCATCGCTCCGAGATGGGACAGGGGATCAGAACCGGCATTCTGCAAGTCTTAGCCGAAGAGTTAGAAGCGGATTGGGATAAAATCGTCCCTATTCAAGGTTTAGCTGATAAACGTTATGCCAGCCAAAACACCGACGGTAGCCGCAGTATTCGTGAAAATTACGACCGCATGCGCCAGATGGGGGCGATGGCAAGAACCATGCTAGAGCAGGCTGCCGCCGCACGTTGGAAAGTTCCCGTGAGCGAGGTGCATACCGCCGACCATAAAGTGTTGCATGCTAAATCGGGCCGCTCGGCCAAGTTCGGCGAGTTAGCGTTAGCCGCATCTGAGCAACCCGTACCTGCCGTTGAGTCGTTAACCTTTAAAGAGGTTAAAGATTTCAAGCAGATTGGCGCATCACGCCAAATCGTTGATATGGATGCCATGTTAAGCGGCAGCGCGATTTATGGTTACGATATCAAACTCGAGGGCATGCTCTACGCCAGCATCATGCGCCCGCCCGTGCTTGGGAGCGATGTGGCAAGCTTGGATGATACCGCAGCGCGCAAAGTGGCCGGTGTCGTGGATGTGTATCGTTTGCCCGCCGCTAAGGGCGCTCCCGCGTTTCAGGCTTTGGGCGGCGTTGCTGTTATCGCCACAAACACGTGGAGTGCCCTTGAAGGGCGCAAAGCATTAAAGGTCACTTGGACTCAAGCCGACAACAGTCAGCATGATTCAAGCCTTTATTTGAAAGAGTTGGTCGAGCGGGTACAGCAAAGCGGTAATGTTGTGCGCCAAGTTGGTGATGAAATCAAAAACTGGCCCGAAGCGAATACGTTAAAGGCGGTTTATACCGTGCCTTATTTAATCCATTCCTCTATTGAGCCGCCCGTTGCTACTGCCCATGTGACTGAAAAGGGCTGTGAAATCTGGGCATCGACCCAAACGCCGCAAAGTACACAGCAAAATGTGGCCGCTGCGCTGGGTATGGAAGAAGATGCGATTAAAGTGAATGTCACCCTATTGGGTGGTGGTTTTGGGCGTAAATCTAAACCTGATTTTAGCGTTGAAGCCGCGCTGTTATCGAAGCAATTCAAGCGTCCAATTAAGGTGAGTTGGAGCCGCGAAGATGAAATTCAAAACGGTTATTACCATGCTATCAGCGCCCAGTCCTATCAGGCACTGTTTGATGCCAGCAACAAACCGACCGCGCTTTTAGCCCGTACGGGATTCCCATCGATCAGTTCAACCTTTGCCGAAGGGGTGGAATATCCCTCTGGCGGTGAGTTGGATTTAGGCTTTGTGGATGTGCCCTTTGCTTTGCCGAATTTAAGATACGAAGCGGTAAAAGCGCAGGCGCATAGCCGTATTGGTTGGATGCGTTCTGTGTGTAACATTCAGCACGGTTTTAGTGTCGGCAGTTTTGTCGATGAAATGGCTCATCGTTCTCAGGTTTCTTGCCCTGCAATGTGGCGTAGCCTGTTAGGTGAAGCAAGGTGTGAGACCTTTACCGACCAACAGTTTAAATATGGCAACTATGGCGAAGATCTTGATCGTCATCCCGTGGACGTCAGTCGCTATTTTGGGGTAATCGACGCGGTCGAAAAAGCCCAAGCTAAAGCGCCCAAGGCGGGTAAAAATCAGGGCTGGGGTTTTGCTGTACACCGCAGTTTTGTGAGTTACGTCGCTGTGGCTATGTTGGTGGAAGTGAGTGAGGATAAACAGCTTAAAGTGCTTAATGCCATCGCAGCCATAGATGCGGGCACGATAGTTAACCCTGATAGGGTAAAAGCACAGACAGAAGGTGCGATTGTATTTGGCCTGAGTTTAGCCTTGATGGGTGAAATCACTTACAAAGAGGGTAAAGTGCAGCAATCGAATTTCCACGATTATCCTTTGCTGCGACTTCCCCAAACCCCTGATATGGAGATCATCATTATTGCATCCGATGCGCCGCCCGCAGGCGTGGGTGAGCCGGGTGTGCCGCCCGTTGCCCCGAGTTTAACCAATGCGATTTTTGCGGCGACGGGGCAGAGGATCCGCGATCTTCCCGTGAATAAACTATTGCGAGTGTAGGGCACTGCAGAAGGGTTAACTGAAAGCTGTTTGAACAAAAAAGCGCCTAATAAGCGCTTTTTTCGTTTTTTTACCACAAAAAATTTGCTTGTTAGCGATTTTACGGGCATTAATGCCGAAAATTAGCAATAGATCAGGTTTTTGTTACCAAAATAGAGGTAATTTAACCAATATGTTTACCCAAGCTACCTCAAAATACACATTTTAGAGCGCCCAAGGGTATTAAACTTCCGTGAATAGAATTACTAAAGGGGTCATCCATGGAAAATCGTTGGCAAGTCGCTATTTCTGCCGGCCTATTGGCGGCTATTTGGTGTGGCGTCGCAGATGCTTTTCATCTGGTCACTTGGATCGGCTTTTTAGGTTGTAGCACTTTTTTTGCTCAACCTAAGGCTGGCTTTCAGGGCGTGATGATGGCGTGGTGCACAAACCTGTCCGGTGTATTTTGGGCTTGGCTCATTATCTCGGGTAGCAGCTTTTTTATTTCGCCCGTATTTGGGTATATTTTTACCGGCATAGCCACTTCGGCCATGTGTTTACAGGCAAGTTATCAAAAGCTTAGCTTTATTCCCGGCGCATTTATTGGCTGTTGCACTACCTTTGCTATGGCGGGTGATGTGGCCAATGTCGTGCCGTCGTTGATCATTGGTGGCTTATTAGGTTTTAGCATGAGCTTGTTAACGGGGCAGTTGGTTACTCTGACACAAAAGTGGTCTGCCGCCACACGTAACCAAGTTGCTAGCGCGGATTAGCATAATACCTGCTCAGATCTTATGACTGACATAGTTGTCGTGGCGATCTGAGCTATACTGCTGATTTAGTGCCAAATAGCATTTTGTTCTTAGGAATTATCAAGATGAAACAAATCCAGTTTCGTACCATTGATGCCATATTGATCAAGTTCAGTCTCAACGGAAAGTTTTGGGTAGTGTGTTCTATGGTGGCGCTGATCACGGCCGCCGTGGCGCTTGTCAACTATCAACATGCGCACCGTAACCTTGAGCAGGCCTCTATCGCTCGGGTTCAAGCTAGCGTCGATACCCTAGCGCAAGTTGCAACGGTGCAAAAGCTAGAAGCTGACGCCTTATCTCAATTTGCTAGTCAATACGGGTTAACTGTAACTTCAAGGCAAAGTGATGCGCAGCGTCAAGGGGATAAAGTGACGGCCAGCGCCAGTGTGTCAGGCCAAGCCTTACAACTGACGCAGAATGTCCATGAGTGGGAAGCCGATGCGCGTAGCGATGCTAACTTTATGTTCTGGTTAGCATTAGTGGGCTTGTTGCCTTTATTCCAACTGAGTTACTGGATTTCGACTTCACTCGGTGGTGGATTATGGGACATGTACTTAGCCATCAAACGCTTAGCCGATGGTGATTTGAGCTTTAGATTAAACTTCTTTGGTACTGACGATTTCAGTTTGATTGCCCGCGAAATCGATCGCTGCGCCGACAATATGAGTGAAATGGTGTCAGCCATTGGCAAAAATGCACAGACCTTATCATTGGCATCCGATGAATTTAATCAACAGGCGGCCACCAGTGATAAACTGATTGGGTTCCAACATCAATTCCTCGATTCCGTTGCCGTGGCGATGGCGCAGATGACCTCCGCGATTGAAGAAGTCTCTGTTAATGCGAGTAATACTTCGTTGCAAACCAAGGAAAATTCAAGCCAAATGTTGGCCAGTCGTGGGCGTATTAGCCACACAGTGGAAAGCATAGGTTTACTCTCAACTAAGATTGGCGCGGCGTTTTCATCGGTGGAACAATTGTCTAAGGATGCGGCGAGTATTGATGCCGTGGTCACAACCATTAACAGTATTTCCCAACAAACCAATTTATTAGCCTTAAATGCGGCCATTGAAGCGGCCCGTGCCGGTGAGCAAGGTCGTGGCTTTGCTGTGGTAGCCGATGAAGTGCGTACCTTAGCGGGTCGAACTCAACAGGCCACGGTAGAAATTCAGGCCATGATTGAAGGCTTACAATCTGGCACGAGTCGTTTATCTAGCATTACCATGGAGATAGTCGATCAGGCCGATGAAGGTCGCAGTGCGATTATCGCCGTCGGTGATGATGTTCAAGGCATGGCGCAATCGGTCAATGCGGTATTTGATATGAGCAGCCAAATTGCCGCCTCGGCGGAAGAGCAGAGTGTCGCCGCTCGCGACATTGCCGGACAATTGAATGAAATCCGCCATCAGTCAGAAACTATCAAACAAACAGCCCAGCGCAGTGTGACCTTAGCCAATGATCTGCACCATGCCTCGGTCGAGTTAGATGGGATTTTAAAGCAGTACCGCACGAGCTAATGTGTCACCTTTAATGTGAGTCGTCGGCATGGGGTGTTGAGCAATAACGCCCGATACTGAGTCTCATGTTAAGTAGTAACGTATCATCCGACAATGGCGGAAATCTTAGATTTCCGCCATTTTAATTTGGAAGTACCCAAAGAACTATTTAGTTATATTGCCCCATTCCGTTCTATCAGCGTGACATTATCTAAATTGACGGTCATAGATTTCAGGGGAGAAAGTTATGTCTGAAAATGTCCTTTTTGCGGAGGGTATTTCACTGTGGTTGGCGGTGGAAATCTGTGTTTTGTAAAAATAGAATTTGGGGAAATTGATGGTTTCTATATGGCTGATTGTGTTAACCTTTATCGGAAATATTTAAGAAAAATATCAAGCAATTTTAAATTGTTTGTTGATGATAAACGTTCACCAGAGTATCACTTGTTCGCCTCGGTCAATTAAAATTGGCTTGGGACGCCGCTTAACGTTAGGCAACAATAATTATGAATAACGATCCATTTCGAAACCCGACAGATACCGAAATAGCTAGCGCAGAAAGCAAACTGGGCATCAGTTTTCATGATGACTACCGATCATTTTTGAAGTCTGGCAGCGATGTTGCAAACGCTACCTTTGAGCCTGCGGTAATTTTACCCGGCTCTGGCCATCTTGATATCTTTGACATTGCTGAAACAGCCTGGAATGTCATGGGTCTTCCAAGAGACCTTTTGCCATTCATCGAGGATAATGGCGACTATTTCTGCATAGCAAAGACGGGTGAGATAATTTATTGGTCTCACAACGGCAGCACTAAGGAAGAATGGCCGAATCTTTCTGCATGGCACAAGCAGGTTTGTGTAGACCTTGAGTAACTGTGATAGCCTAAATAGTGGTTCAAATCGTTCGCTCCGCTCTCAGTGATGGGTTAAAGCCTGCCCCTTAGCCAAACGTTAACCCATACAAGCATTTAAAGCGGGATTGCTAACAGTTTGCTCGACTTCGCTTCGCTACACAATTTTAGCAAACGATTATCAGCCCCTTAAATGGGCGTTAAGCATTATGAGCAAATATCGAGATAAATTCGAATATCCGGAAAATCCAGCAAGTGCTGAAGAAATTCAGGCTCTTGAGAAATGGTTAGGAACAGATCTTCCGAGTGAGTATAAGAAGTTCTTGCTTGAAACTAATGGGGCAGAAACTCCGATTGGCGTGCAAGAACCAGATGACTCAGTTGTGCTCTGGAGCGCTAAAGAGATATCCGAATTAACAGAAGCCTATTGCTACGAGCAATACTTGCCTGGGTTGGTTGCTATTGGTTCAGATGGTGGGGGAGAGTCAATTGTCTTCGATACCACACATAATATAAGTTCAGAAGACTGGCCAGTTTATAGGGTACCTTTCGGCGATTTAACGAAAGAGTCTATGGTATTGTTGGCGGAAAATTTCAATGAGTGGGTTTCCAGTGGTTATTCGCTCAAGTTCTAAAATGTTTAACAAGGCCAGTCAATCTGACCTCCGTAAACTGTCTTCTTTTTTGCAAAAAGACGTAAAAAAGCTTCCAACTCACTCCGGCAGTTGCTGGCGGCGTTATGTTTAAAGCGGTAGAAATTAGAAAGAGGGCATCAATATGTCAGGAGAGCGAATATCGGGTGATGGAGAACGAGAACGATGTCCTGTACATGGGCATACGAGAAGGCTATCTAGCAAAGAAATTAATGAGATTAAGCACGCTGTAGAAGTTGCTAACTCACAAGCTAAACGTAAGGGAGTTACACCTAAAGATCCTCAAATTGGTCTTTTCAGTTGTAAATGTAATTGCTTCTATGTGAAAGTTGAATAATGGTCCATCAATATGTTGATAGTATTATCAGAATGCGAACATAACAAATTGCTGTATCTGAAATTTTTCCGTTCCTTCTTTTTTGTTTGATAACACAAAAGCTTCTACTCCAAAAATGCAGCTGAGCAAGGCGTTACACCATAGAAATTTCTATGCGAAATTCACTTGTTATAGCTGATGACCTAATACGCTTTTGTCCCAAAGCATGCTACCTATTTCTTTAAAAACAAACAGGCTTCGCCGATGCTAAACAGGTGAACCATGGTTATTTGCGAGACGACCTTCCGCCCCATGGCCGCTCTTTGGCGTCCATGCCATCGCGGCATTTGTGAATCCTTTCACATCAGATGGGGCGGTCGAGCATCCACGGATGGACTGGCTGCGAGTCGACGAGCAAATACCATGGCAAGCATGTGTGAGTGGATATCTGCAAACGCTAAACTCCTCACAACTAAAATTATTGGTCCCCAAACACTCGTCTTCAAGACATATCTGTCCAAAAGTGAATTACGTTCAGTATCACACCTGACTCATTGACTATTCATCGAACGACAAAGATAAAATATGTTTCGCCCATAAAAAAACATCGACCTAAGCCGATGTTTTATATCTACTAAGATGGTCGAACGTTAGCTGATTAAGCCTCTTTGAACGTGCTCCAAATGGGCGCATGATCTGAGGGTTTATCTATGCCGCGCAGATCGTAATCGACGTCGGATTCGACTAAACGTGCTGCCAGTGAAGGCGTTGCTAAAATCACATCAATACGCAGGCCACGGTTGTCATCGAACCCTTTGCTGCGGTAATCGAACCAAGAATAACGTTCGATGCGCTCTGGATGTAATTGACGGAAAGTGTCGATTAAGCCCCAGTCTTGTAAGGTTTTTAACCACTCACGCTCTTCCGGTTGGAAGCTACATTTGCCGGTTTTTAGCCAACGCTTACGATTGACTTCACCTATGCCTATGTCTAAATCGGTCGGCGAAATATTGATGTCACCTATGATGGCGATATCTTCATCGTTGCTGTGATTTGTCTGCAAGTAGTGCATTAAATCCTGATAAAACTTACGTTTAGCAGGATATTTTGTTGGGTGGTCTATGCTTTCGCCCTGGGGGAAATAGCCGTTGAACACAGTCAATGGACGACCATTCGCTTGGGTAAATGTGCCGATAATCATGCGGCGCTGGGCATCTTCATCATCGCTAGGAAAACCCTTTTGCAGTTTTTCTGGTGCGATTTTAGACAGCATGGCAACACCATAGTGAGCTTTACCGCCGTGGTAATGCACTTGATATCCCATGGCTTCGACTTCGGCTAATGGAAACGCCTCATCGTGCACTTTGGTTTCTTGCAGGCCGATGATGTCGGGCTGGTGGCTATCGATTAAGGCTTGCAATTGATGCAAGCGCGCCCGCAGACCATTGATGTTAAAGGACACTATTTTCATTAAGGCAGGACTCGTTTAAAGGGTTTAACCACAACACTTTGGTAAACGCCCGCTTCGATATAGGGATCGGCATCGGCCCAGTGTTTTGCTGCCACTAAGGATTCAAAATCTGCGACAACCAGTGAACCACTAAAGCCTGCATCACCAGGGTTTTCACTGTCGATGGCTGGGTGTGGGCCAGCGATCAGTAAACGACCTTCATCGGCGAGGGCTTGCAGGCGAGCTAAATGGGCTGGGCGTGCGGCTAAACGTTTTTCTAAACTATTCTCAAAATCTTGAGCTGAAATCATATACCACATTATTTGAGTTCCTTGCGTTGATCTTCGGGAAGGTGTTTATAAAGATAAAATACGGTCAGGACAGTATTAATTAAGGTTAAAGCGGTTAAACCAAACACTTTAAAATTGACCCAAGTTTCTAATGGCAAACTAAAGGCGACATAAATATTGACTAGGCCACAAGCGGCGAAAAAGATCACCCAATACCAAGTTACGCGAGCCCAAATTTTGTCGTCTACTTGCATTTCTTTGCCTAACATCGACTTTAATATCGATTTATTGAGCAATTGACTGACACCTAAGGCGATGGCAAACAAACTATAGATAATGGTCACTTTCCACTTGATAAAAGAATCATCGTGAAACACTAAAGTGAGTGTGCCAAACACTGTTACCATCGCAAAGGTGATTAAGTGCATCTTTTCAAGTTTCTTATATAGCGCATAGGTCACGATCAATTGAAGCGCGGTGGCTGCGATCAATGCGCCGCTGGCGATATAAATATCGAAAAATTTATAAACGGCAAAAAAGATGACGAGGGGCAGGAAATCAAGCAGTTGTTTCATAAATAATCATGTTAAAGAGACATGGGCTTGAGTGTAGCATGTGCAACATAAGGGCAAAAGCACCATGGGCCTAGGATTGCGATCTTGCCCATTAAATGGGTTTAATGGGCAAGTTAGACTTGTGCCTGTTTGGCGGCGTTTGTCTTAGCGTTAGGGCGACTTAGTAGTGGGCAATCGTGGCATTGGCCAGTGTTGGCGAGTTGATACCTTAGGCAGCAAGTACGGCGAATGCATTGGATGTTTGTACTGCCTTCTTTGGGTTCAACAATCAAATTGATGCTGTTATACAGTGGATTTTGGGTGCCATCAAAAAAGGTCGTTCTGCGAAACAGAGCTTGCTTAAGTTGCTGACTTTGTTGCTGAGATAATCCCAACTCTCCTAGATACCAGTGGATCAGATAGCCTAAGTGACTCCAATATAATTTAGCGGGCACGGGGCTCAAAGTGAGTAGGCGCTCAACACTCGGTTGCAGTAAGTTTAAGATAAAGCCTTGTAGGGCGAGTTCTTTATTAACTGGCGGCTTATATGAAGTTAATGGCGAGTGTACCTTAGTGTCTGTCTTGAAACTTGGCTTAGTGTTTGTTTGGGAAAGTGGCTCGATGCCGTGGTATTTTTTAAAGGTCAAAGCGGTATTTAGCTGGCGCTTTGCGATGTTAAATTCAAATTTTGCTACTCGGCCACTGGCGTGTACCAGCATAAAAACGGACTGTGGCTGCCAGTGAATAGGCTCGAAATCGGCTTTTGGGGCGTTAAAAATCCACTCCATCACAGGCGGAACTAAAAGGCCAAAATACCATTGGCCCCAAAGTGAATGCAGCGCTTTGCGAGTGTCTTTTCTACTGGCCGTAGCGCTTTTACTGACTAAGGCGCTTTTACTGGCGAAAGTGTGCGCTCGGCTGGTTGCAGCTGTTTTATCCGTCTCGGTTTCATCTTCAGTTTCACTCTCACTCTCACTCTGAGTTTCTGCGCTAGGGTGTGCGATGGCAAAACGTGCAATGAGTTTTTGATAAGTATCGGCGTTACTCCATTCATCAAAACTGAGCCCTGTAGGTGACTGCGTTGCGCTAAGGTGTTCGCCATAGAAGGGCGCCCGCTCATGTAACAGCTGATTGAGTGTCAAAATAGTTTGATTCAACGCGTTGTGGCTTGGCGAGGTATCGCACAATGTTTGCAGTCTGGTGTCTCTCCGTTGGCTTGCCATAGTGACTCCTTAATGGCTGTGATTGATTGCCGCGGTTATCGATAAGTCCATGTAAATGATTACCTTGCGAGCCCAAGATTTGGGCTCACAAGGTTTTTCGAACGATCTCAATATAAATCTGACTTAGAAGCGATAGTCCAAGGTTAAGCTGGCACTTCGCGGCGTACCGTATTGGAATTGACTATATTGACCGACTTGGCTGTAGTAAGTTTTATCTAAGGCGTTGTGCAGGTTGGCGCTGAGCTTAAGCTGCTCGGTGAAGGCGTAACTTGCCATTAGACTCGCTAGCGTGTAAGAGCCTTGCTCTACTTCGACTTTAATCGTGTCTATACCATTGCCTACAGGTTTATCGGCATCTTGGTAGACGCGGCTCTGCCAGTTAACCCCTGCACCAATTTGCAATTTATGCCAATCACCACCAAAGGTATAAGTGGTGAAGAGTTTTAACTGCTGACGTGGTGACGTGGTATTGATGCGTTTGCCCTTAGGATCTTCGGTGGTGAACTGGGTGTAGCCTAAGTAAACATTCCAGTCATCAGTGATTTTACCCGTCGATTCAAATTCGAAACCCCGAGTGTTAGTGCCATCGACTTCTTTGTAGATAGGAGTGGTGGTGCCAGGAATGAGTGTGCGAGTGTCTATGCCTATGTTGTCTTGCTTGATCTCAAACACCGACAGCGACATATCTAAAGCCTCATCGAACAGGCTCGCCTTAATCCCGCCTTCGTAGTTTTTCCCTTTGACCGGATCTAGATAGCTTTTATCTATTTTTTGCTTAGTTTGCGGTGCAAAAATATCCGTATAACTGGCATAGAGCGAATATTGCTCGGTCAGGGCGTAGGTGAGGCCGAAGTAAGTAGTGAGTTCGTTGCTAATGCTAAAATCGTAGCTGCTGCCAAAGTTATCTTGGTCGGTTTCCCACTCATTGAAGCGTAATCCGACGAGGACAGCTAACGCGTCGCTGAGATTAAGCTGAGTCGCTACATAGGCTGCACTCTGTTTGGTTTCGCCAAATGAACCCGTGGTATAAGTTTCCTTCCATTGAGGTTTTGGATATTGGAAGTTCGGATCGCGAAAATCCCCTAAAAGCGGTACTGCAGCCGTGGGGTAATAATAGGGATTGGCGAACTCTTGGCGTTGGCCATTCCAGCCAAACATCAATTGATGTTCTAATCCAAAGAGTTGGTATTGTCCTTCGGCGCGCAAATCCATATTGTGTTGGGTGCGACTGCCGTCGACATAGGCGATAGACCCCGCCTTTGCGCCGACATTGGTTACAGGATCGGGATAGCCCATGGCCCATAGCACATCGAACTCCAATGAGTTATCGCCATAGGTGTAAGTCCCTTTTAGGTTCCAACCGTTATCTAATCTGTGTTCGAGACTCGCAAAGGTGTTGAGGCCTTGGGTATGCGCCGAGCCCCAATCGGGCGCCGTTGAAGTGGCACGATCATAATTAGTGCGACTGCCATCGCTGTAAAATAGTGGTAAACCGCCCGACATAGTGCCGCTCGGCGTAGCATCTTGGTAATCGACACCAAGGGTGAATAAGGTGCTATCGCCAATATCGGTTTCGACTATGCCGTATAGCGTAGTGCGCTGCTGCTCGTACCTGTCTTGGAATGAATCTTTATCCTGATAGGCGGCCACCACGCGACCGCGCACAGAACCCGAGTCATTTAAGCCGCTGGAAACATCGACCATACCGCGCACATTATTCCATGAGCCCACACTTAGGGATGTGTTGCCCATAAACTCTTGAGTCGGGCGTTTACGGATAAGGTTAATCGCCGCCGAGGGATTACCGGCTCCCGTCATGAGGCCAGTCGCGCCGCGTACCACTTCTACTCGCTCGTAGATGGCGGTGTCGATCAGATTATCCCCATAGTTGAAGCGGGTGTCGTAGGTGGTGGGTACGCCATCGTACAAAATGCTGCTCACGGCAATGCCACGGGCACTAATACTGTATCTGTCGTTATCCATTGGGCGGGCATTGATCCCCGCGACGCTGGTCATGGCATCAATCACGCTATTAAGCTGTTGATCATTCATCATTTGGCGGGTGATAGACGTGACCGACTGCGGTGTTTCTAGATAGGATAAATCGAGACCAGTTGCCGTGTTCATCGCTTGGGTCTTATAACGGTTGTCGTGTAAATCCTTAGCGCCAATGACATTGATGACTTCAATTTCTTTTTGGTGCTTTTTAGTCTTACTATCCGCATCGACAGTGTCAGCTGTGGCATGGGGAACCGTGGCTAACATGGCTGAGCACAGCAATAGCTTCGGGTTAACGAGGGCTTGCCGACAGACGAGTGCGATGCTGGAGAGAGGAAAAGTCTTCATAATGTTGATCTTTAATTCCGTTTAGGTTGGGGGTTAAACAAGCTGGGCCAACATTGGCCCAGCTAAAGTTTCGGGGTTATCCACTTTGTGGTGTGTTAACGTGCCTTTTGCTCAGCGCTGCTAAGCATAGGGCGCTTAAAGGCATGGCTTTGTCTAAAGGCCGCCAAGGGATTGTCGATGCCACCGGCGAAACGCAGGTTTTTCTCCCTGTCGGCGAGGTCTATCATTTGTTGGTTATTATTCAATTGGATACGATTGAGGCACGTACGTACAAAGCTGTCCTTAAACAGATCGTATTGGGCAAACTTGTCGGCCAAATGTGGATGCTGGGCTTGGTAATCACGTACATTGTCCGCCACTAGCTCCCAGAATTGGCTTTCACTGACACTGGTTTGCTCATCGAGCAGCGGTGCTAAATAGCGGAAAATACAGTCAAAAATATCCAGTAAGATGTAGTTAAGTTTCATCTCTTCTTCAAGGCTCACCGCAAGGCGTTTTACATCATCAGGTAGCGGCTTCGCGCCATTGAGTACCGCGACTTCTTCGCCTATGTCTTTCATCAAAATCTTGACTGGCACATATTCATCGAGTACTAAGATCAGGTTTTCACCATGGGGCATAAAGACCAGATCGTAGGCGAAAAAGGCATGTAACAGCGGCGATAAATACAGGTTTAAGTAGCGACTGACCCAATCCTTTGCTGGTAAGCCTGAGGCGGCTATCAAGGCTGCAATAAGGGCCTTATCTTCATGATCCGTATGCAGTAGCGCAGCCATGGTCATCAGATTTTGCTTAGGATCAATGTGTGGCAGTGGGCTTTCGCGCCACAGGGCAGAAAGCATTTTTTTGTAGGCGCTATCTTGGGTGAGTGCTTGTTCGTAATAGGTGTGGTGATAACCTATGGCGGCAATTTCCTTCAGGATCACAAACCCTTGCTGAGTAAAGTAAGGGTCGCTCTCTACCAAGTTCGCCACCCATGCATTTATTTGCGGTGTGCAGCTCATGTAAAGGGGCGACAGGCCGCGCATAAAGCCCATATTTAAGATGGAAAGCGCGGTTTTGACATAGCACTTTTGTGGCGATGAAAGATTGAAGAAAGTGCGTATCGATTGCTGTACTTGGTACTGTTCACTGCCTTCGCCAAGATAAACCAGATCGCCACGGGCGATGTCGCCGGCAAAGACGCGGGCGATTTTTTCACGCCACTGCCAAGGGTGCACAGGCATAAAGTAGAAGTCCTGTGGATCATGCTGCTGGGTTTTAAGATGCTGCTGAAATTCATCGAACTGCTGGCCAAGCTCCTCCTTGAGTAACGCGTCGTGACTCAAGTTTTCGAGGGCTGCAAACGTGGTCTTACTCTTGCGCACTCCAAGCCAGACTAATTGCATCGGCATCGCGCTTTCAGGGGCAAATTGACGGTAATCCTGCATATCAAAACCAATCCGGCCATTATTGGCAATAAACACCGGATGGCCTTCTGTCATACCCGCTTCTATGCTCTGATAATCGGCTCGCGCCAGCGTGGCGGCGGGGATCGCCTGATGCGCTAACTTGTATGCCTTACTGTAAAGGGTGCTGGTGATTTCTTCTAAATAGGTTGGTAGTAAGGTTTCGCTGATCCCTAAGTCATTTTTAAGGGAAATGATCAGCGACATTGCATCGAGGGTTTGTTCTTTGCCTGCAAGTGAAACGCGGATGGAATCAGCATCGATAGCAAGATGATCGAGCTGATAGTGCCGCGCACTAAAATAGTAAGTGCTGTCTTTGAGCCGCAGTTCATAGTGGTTAAGCCCCGTTTTTTGCCCGTACAGGGTCGGCGTAATGAGCTTCTCGTGGGTGAATTCGCAGAGGATTTTCTTCACTAAATGACGATTAGCCGCTTGCCAATAGGCGGGAGTCAAATGCTCCGGCATAGAAGTTGATGTTGTCGACAGCGCCGAGCTTTGTTGAGCATGTACTGCTTGATCATGATGATCTTGCGTTGGCAATGGGTTAATTAATAAGGCTTTTGTGGGTAAGTTCATCTAATTCACCTAAAGAGTCGATAATGTCATGGGAGAGGTTGGAGATACCGCGTGCGAGCTTGGCTTTGCTAGGGTTGGGCTTGCTAAGTTTGGCAGAGCAGACGTTGACTGAGCTGAGCTTGGCAGGGCTGAGGTTGTTTGGGTTAGGCTCGTCAAAGAGGGCGTGCTCGATGGTTGAAGGCGCTGGGCCGCAGTGCAAAATCCGAGGAAAGCAGCTTTAGTGCTTAATTGAATCGCTTTTTCATAGCGAATGCCTATCAGGCTATTTAAGCGATGAATTTTGCTATTGAGTTGATCGGGTTCAACCACGAGGCGATTAAAGGCAAGTTTTTCAAGCACGAGCTGCGCTATCGCATCCATCACCTTCAAGGATAAGCCGCTGACGGGTTTGCCATCTGGCGGCGCGATAATCAGATGCATACCACAATCACCCGGCGCAACACGATAGTGCTGGCCGATTTCATCGTGGACGGGATCGTAGAGTTCCACCATAAATAGTGCTTTGGCCTGCCATTCACCTATCAAGGCAAACTTGTGTTCTGTTGTTGCTAACAGATTTTTTATGGCATCAAGGTTCAAGCCCTGCATACCCCAAAACTTGGCGTAATCTTGGTTAAACCAAGACTGTAGTGTTGGAATGTCTTGTGTAAGGTCTAACGCTCTGAACTGAAAACCATTAATGCTCGAAATAGCGGATAGTTGCGTTAAACATAGTTGCGTTAAACAATGGTTGCTAAATTGGCTTGCCATTATTATGCCTCCTGGTTCGGCGCCATTAAGACCGGCATATTGGTTCCCGCGCCTGAACTCACGGTTGAACTTACGCCAGAATTTGGAATCTTGGTTGGAGGGATAGTTTGTGGCGCATCAACTTGAGTTTTTCTGTGCGGCGCCTTAGGAAAATGTCTTGGATTAAGCTCCAGCGTGTTAATTGCATTGGCGCCGCAGGGCTGATGACTGGCAAGTTTGGCCGGATCGAAGGTTTGAAACGCGATATGTTCCTCAATGTGGTAGGGCGCATAACCGAGCACAGCTTTTAAGATGGTGCCGTTGCGATAACAGCCCATACCCAGATCTGGAGAGCTTATCCCATGGGTATGCAAACCGACATTCTGGACAAAAATATCCCCTCGAATATCTATGCTGTAATCACGCTGCACGCTAAGTTGTCCGGCGTCATCGAATTCGACTTGTTGTTTAATACCACTGATAAACTCGGGTAAACGATAGTGGTAACCTGTGCCTAAAATGACGGCGCCCGTTTCTTGCTCAAAGGTGTGATTTTTTTCATTGTGGTGGAAATGCAACTTGAGCATATTGGCTTGGGGCTCGATATGAGTCAGCGCCGCATTCGTCATCAGTCGGCATTGAAAATCGGCCAATAGGCGCTTTTGATATAACAAATCGTAAATGTCGTTTATCAGCTCAGAATTTATCCCTTTGTAGAGCTGTTTCTGGCTGGCGATCAGTGAGCATCTTTGATTAGGGGTCAACTCGTGGAAGTAATCGACATAATCTGGCGAGGTCATCTCTAAAGTAAGCTTGGTATATTCCAAGGGATAAAAACGCGCTGATCGTGTCATCCAATTGAGTTGATAACCATAGGTATCAATATCTTGCAGTAGATCGTAAAACACTTCCGCCGCACTCTGGCCACTACCAATTACTGTGATGGCACTCTGACTCTGCAGGTAGGTTTTTTGCTGCATATAACTGGCGGTATGCATGACCCGTGCATCTTGGATTGGGCAATCCTTTGGTAGATAAGGTTCAGTGCCAGTGCCTAGCACTAGCTTTCGGCATTGATAGGTATGGGTTTTACCACTGCGCCTATCAAAACCTGTAACTCGATAAATACTTTCACCTGCGTTGTAATCCACTTGAGTGACCTTAAAACCAAATTTAAGGTTGCTGAGTTGTTGGCTCACCCATTGGCAATACAAGTTGTATTCGTGGCGAGGTAAAAAGAAATTCTCACGAATATAAAAGGGATAAAGTCTGCCCGTTTGCTTGGCAAAATTAAGGTAACTGTAGCGGCTGGTGGGATCGGCCATAGTCACCAGATCCGACATAAAGGGTGTTTGTAATCTTGAGGATTTGAGTAGCATGCCTGGATGCCAGTCAAAACTGGTTTTAGCATCTAAAAATAAGCAGTTAAAGCCGTCAATAGGTTCTGATAAGGCGGCGAGGCCAAGATTGAATGGGCCAATGCCTATGCCAAGTAGATCAAAGATTTCGCGATCCATTTCCCTTTGCTGTGTACTCACTTACGCCTCCTTGGCAACATGCTGCTGCGCGTTGCCGATCCAGTAATCAGTTACCTAAGGACGCAAACCAAAGTGAATGCGGTTATCAAAATAGACTGTTTGGCTATTTATCTTGCGTTGATTAACTCGCTATTTTTAGCTCAGTCCTTAGGCCATTTCCTGCTGTCTCTGTCCCGACAACGGTAGGTAAATTAGCATGTGAAAATATTCAAATGCAAATCATTCTCATTTGTGTGGGGCTGTGGGTTAATACTTTTAACTGATGAATAAGGGGGGCAGATACGGTTAATGGTACAAATAAGTAAATGACAAAGGAGTGATAATTAGGCAGCGTTTTGAGGATGTATCATTTAGGGTTTTACGAGCTCTATTTTTATAAAATATATAAATACAGTGGGTTACATTAATGCTTGAGTTGGTTCGAGAGCAGAGGAAAATTGATTTAGGTGGGAGTCATGTCATCCTTATACAATAAACATAGGTGCCGCTAAACGGTCAGTGTAAATCCATTGTAAAGCGTGGACTGGGGGCTCAATGAGCGCTTTGATTTAATACGATTGGTATGGTGTAGGTCGTACTGTTTTAGTTTAAGTGAATATGGGCAGGGTAACAGATCGAGCAATTATCGATGTAATTTTTAGTTGCTGTACGCATAAGAGAAGGAGTTCAAGATAAAGCCGTCCTAAAACGGCTTTGAAATAAAATAGTTAAATCGGAAGATTAAGTCGTAAAACTAGCGTAAATCGACAAAATGAGCTGTGATTTTACGCACCAAAGGTAACACCATCAGCAGTGTAGGAAAGGCGACAACCCATGAGATCAGCCAAGCGCCGAGCCAGAGTTCGAGAAATTGCGGTGAAGCGCCAACGCCATTGAAAGTGCTGATCCCAGAAACGATACAACTCATGAGAATAGAGAGAAAAAATGGCATCACCACAGTGGCATACTTGGCCGGTAATTTGGGTGTACCCAAAAAAGTACGAGGTTTGTTATCGGGTAAAGATTTAGAAATGGTCATCGGATCCTCTAATGGATATGTATCAGGCGAATGATTTGTTACAGGCTAGCACTATACCTTTTTTTATCGACTCAATTCATCCAATTTGTTACCCAAAGCTCGCCTGTTACATTAACCCAATGGCCTAGCGAGATAGGGGATTTCCCAAGTTCATTATCAAAGGGGAGCGGTAGATTTGATTGCAACAGGTAAATTGTATCTTCGGGTGTTTGGCTGATGTCGATGATTTGTCCCGAAGCTTCAAAGTGACAGTTATGCAACGGGAATTTTAGATGCTGGTGTGGCGTTTGTTTAATCATATCAGCTTGAAGACTGGCACTTGCTAATCGGCCAAGCAATTCAACTGTGACCCATTGGTTAACCGGAAAACGAATTTCGGCCTGCTGATCGCTACCTTGGTAGTAAAACCAAATTGGTGCACCATTATCGCATTTACCTGCAACTTCACCTTCAAAACCACAGCCCCAAGGCGTTAATTCGAGAATATAGATCCGATACTGCATAAAAAGTCCGTTTTTCTTCGATAGGGCATTCTATCGAGGAACTGTGACTAAATAAATACGCTGTCAGTGTAGTACTGCGTGAGTGTCAGTATTGCCTTGATAGATAGTGTTTGCGGGAGATAAAGGCTGAGTAAACATAGAGCTTGGTAAATATAAACAAAATAAGCGAGGCGACGAGTCTACCTCACTTATTTTATTTGTAATTGAATTCTTGATTTATATTGGATTATTTAAATCAAGACTCTCTTAGGTTGCAGCCTTCATTGCGCGAGTAAATTCCCCAAGCGTTGCAAGTAGCTTAACTTCATCGTGCTGGTGGGTTTCGATGATTTTTACTACGGCAGAGCCAGAAATCGCCCCCGCAGCGCCCGCTTTGATGGCGGCGCTTACCTGTAAAGGCTCGGCAATACCAAAACCGAGGAGCGGTGGTGGGGCGTTAAAGGTTTTTAATTTAGATAAAATTTCCTCTACCGGCACGCCAGCTTTCGTGTCTGTGCCTGTGACTCCCGAGCGGGATAAGAGATAGGTGTAACCTTCACCACTTTTACTCACTTGCTCAAGGGTTTCACTGTCGGCATTGGGCGGCGCGATAAAAATTGGCGCAATACCATGGGCTTTAGCGGCTTCGCTAAAGGGCGCTGATTCTTCCACTGGCACATCGGCGATAAGTACTGAATCCACACCCGCTTGCTGCGCTTTGGCGTAAAACGCATCTATGCCGTTAGCAAAGACTAAGTTCGCATAAAGCAGTAAACCGATTGGCAGTTCAGGGTATTTTGCACGCACTTGCGCCAGTAATTCAAAACACGCCGTTGGAGTCGTGCCTGCGGCTAAAGAACGCAGGTTAGCGCCTTGGATCACTGGGCCATCGGCCAAGGGATCGGAAAACGGAAAGCCCAGTTCTAAGGCATCGGCGCCGTTTTGCACTAAGGTATCGATAATTTTTAGCGATAACTCAGGGCTAGGGTCGCCAAGGGTGACGAATGGGACAAAAGCGCCACGACCTTCAGTTTTGAGTTTGGCAAAGGTGGCTTGGTAACGGGCCGCTTGGTAAAGGCCTGGGTTAGTCAATGTATCACTCATGTTCGTTATACCTCTTTACCATTCAAAATGTCAGAAACGGTGAAAATATCTTTGTCGCCACGACCGGAAAGATTGACCACTAAAATGGTTTCTTTGGTGCACTCGCGCGCCATTTTGACGGCATAGGCGATAGCATGCGCCGATTCCAATGCGGGGATAATCCCTTCACAGCGCGCCAGTTGTTGGAAGGCTTCTAAGGCTTCATCATCGGTAGCCGATTCATAACGGGCGCGGCCAGTGGCATTAAGATGCGCGTGCTGCGGGCCAACGGAGGGGAAGTCCAATCCTGCTGAAATCGAGTAGGATTCTTCGATTTGACCTTCGCTATCTTGCATCAAAGGCGCTTTCATGCCGAAGAAAATCCCTGTCTTACCGTGTTTAAGCGGCGCGCCGTGCATTGGCGTGTCTATGCCTTTACCCGCAGGTTCGACGCCAATCAGTTCGACACTTGGCTCGTCGATAAAGTCAGCAAACATGCCGATAGCGTTGGAACCGCCGCCCACACAGGCGATAACCGCATCGGGCAGGCGACCTTCACGTTCCAGCATTTGTTTTTTGGTTTCTTCGCCAATAATGCGTTGGAATTCACGCACTATGGTTGGGAACGGATGTGGCCCCGCAGCGGTGCCCAGAAGATAGTGGGCCTTTTCGTAGCTGCCAGACCAGTCGCGCATCGCCTCGTTACAGGCATCTTTTAAGGTGGCAGAACCTGAGGTGACAGGAATGACTTCCGCGCCCATCAACCGCATTCTAAATACGTTAGGTGATTGGCGCGCAACGTCCTTCGCGCCCATATAGACTTTACATTTCAAGCCTAATAGCGCGCAGGCAAGGGCGGTGGCAACGCCGTGTTGTCCTGCGCCAGTTTCTGCAATAATTTCCTTTTTACCCATACGCTTAGCAAGCAGTGCTTGGCCTAACACTTGGTTGGTTTTATGGGCGCCGCCGTGGAGTAAATCTTCCCGTTTGAGGTAGATTTTCACCATAGGATTTGGGCTTAAATTGCGGGTTAAGGTCAGTGCTGTTGGGCGACCCGCGTAGTTTTTCAATAAATCGGTAAACTCGGCTTTAAAGTCGTCATCTTCCTGTGCTTCCACAAAGGCAGTTTCTAATTGCTTAAGGGCTGGCACTAAAATCTGTGGCACATACATGCCGCCGTATTCGCCGAAATAAGGGTTAAGCTTTAACTTTGACATACCTTTTTCCTTATCTTATCAATCAGTTTGTCAGTGGCTTGATGGTGCTAATAGCGTCTTGGTGTTAACCGCATAATAGTGTTAACTGAGCCGTTATCTATTTGGCCACTGGCATTAATAGGTTCATATTGTTTGTTGAGCATCACTCTTGTCGAGCACCAACAGCATCTAGGGCTTCTTGCTCAGCGCGATAGGCTAGAGACGTAAATGGGCAAAAGCCGTTTGGATCAGTTGCGCCGATTTAATTCCTGCGGCGGTTTCTAGGCCAGAATTAAAATCTAAACCGTAAAATCCTTGGGCATTGGCACTGGCCGCATTGTCGGCGTTGAGTCCGCCCGCCAACATGGCATGGGCTTTTTGTGGGCAGAGGGATTTCGCATCAATGCTTTGCCAATTAAAGGCTTGGCCCGAGCCGCCAAATTGGTCTGCCGTTTTACTATCAAAGAGATATCGTGATGCTCCCTGAGGTAAGTTACCAAGCTCACCCGTTTGCGCATCGACGCTGACGGCTTTCCAAATTTGAGTAGTGAGTCCCGCTTGCTCAAGTCGCTCTGCGAGTTGTGCGATTTCAAGTTCAGTTTCAGTGCCATGCAGCTGTACGGCAGATAACTGCAAACTGGCTGCGGTATCCGTAATGGTGCTTGGCGCGGCATTAACAAACACGCCGACGAATTCAATGGCGGGAGCCGCGGATGCGCGATATTCCCTGAGCAATTGTTCAGCGGCATTAAGGGTTAATGCGCGCGGGGATTTTTCAGCAAAAATCAGCCCGGCATAGACGGCGCCTGACGTTGCCGCGGCGCGAATATCTTCCATGCGGGTGAGGCCGCAGACTTTATTGTGACCGAAGATCAATTTACGGCAGGCTAAGTCGATATCAGCCTCGGCCATTATCGAACTACCGACGAGGAAACCATCAACCAGTGGACTCAGGCGGCGTACTTGCTGATTGTTGTAGATGCCTGATTCGCTGATCACCACGCGGTCGCTGCCAATGTGTGGCGCTAGCGTTTCTGTGGTGGCGAGATCGGTACTTAAATCCCTTAAGTTACGGTTATTGATCCCAATAATCGGCGCATCTAATGCGATGGCGCGTTTAAGTTCTTCTTCGTTACTGACTTCGGTCAGCACATCGAGTAGATATTTAGCGGCTTCTTTCGCTAGGCGGTGATATTGCGCATCATCGAGCACGGACAGCATCAACAGAATGGCATCGGCACCTTGGTGGGCGGCGAGTTTAATTTGGTATTCATCGACAAAAAAATCTTTGCACAGAATAGGTTGGTTCACCCGAGCGCGCACCTTAGGGATATAGTCCATATCCCCTTGGAAAAACTGCTCGTCGGTTAATACCGAAATGCCCGCCGCATATTTTCCGTAAATATCGGCAATGGCTTCTACATCAAACACATCGCGGATAAGCCCTTTGGACGGGCTGGCTCTTTTACATTCTAAAATGTAACCCGCCTTGGGCGCCTTGAGTGCGGCAAATAAACTGCGGTCAGAGATTTTTGGCGACAGACTGGCCTCGGGGAAACGCAGCTTCAGGGCGGCAATATGGGCAGCTTTGGTGTCGACTATACGGGTTAACACATTACTTTTTGGCATAGGGTTTGTTTCTGCCTGTGGCTGAGTTCTCATATCTTGGCTATTTGTTATCAGTTCTTGAGTCATTGCCACTTATTCCTTTGTTTCACTGCTGACTTTAGCTAATTGGCTTAACAATTCAAAGGCTTTACCGCTTTGTATGGTACTGAGCGCAAGTAAGGTTCCTGTTTTCACTGAATCAGCAATCCCACACACATATAAAGCACAACCCGCATTGATGGCGACCGCATTGGCATGTGCATCTGTGCCACAACCTTTCAAAATTGCCTCGGTGATCAAGGCATTCTGCGCGGGTTCGCCGCCTTCTAAGTCACTGATTTGTGCTAAAGGCACACCTAAATCGGCGGGCGTGAGTTGATACTCTATGATGTCGCCGTCTTTTAATTCGGCCACTTGGGTGTTGCCGTGCAGCGCGACTTCATCTAAACCACTGCCGTGCACTACCATAGCGCGTTTTGTGCCAAGCGCCTTTAATACTTTCGCTATCGGTAAGACTAACTCAGGGCTATACACGCCAAGTAACATAAATTCGGGGCGGGCAGGATTGATAAGTGGCCCTAACACATTGAATAAAGTGCGCGTTTTCAGTGCTTGCCTGACCGGCCCCGCATGTTTTACTCCGCCGTGGTAGTGGGGCGCAAATAAAAAGCACAGGTTCAATGCGTCGAGGCAACGACTGGCGGTGTCTGGTGACATGGTTAAGTCAATGCCAAACTGCGCCAAAAGATCCGATGAACCCGATTTACTCGACACGCTACGATTGCCGTGTTTGGCGACCTTGGCGCCCGCCGCCGCGGCAACAAAGGCCGCAGTGGTGGAAATATTAATGGTATTAAAGCCATCGCCACCCGTGCCAACTATGTCAACGATGCCATTGCTAAGGTTATCGCCATTCGAGTAGGGAAACGTCTTGGCGGCGGCGCGCATGGCATCGGCGGCGCCACTGATCTCATCTATGGTTTCACCGCGCATCTTGAGCGCGACTAACATGCCTGCCATAGTGGCTTCACTCATTTCACCGCGAATTAACGCGCTAAAAATCTCAAAGGTGTGCTCGCGACTTAAACTCTTACCTTGGTATAAAACATCGAGTAAAGGCTGAATATGGTTTGTACTCATGCATTTACTCCTGCTGTCATGTCTTGGGTCAGAAATGCCAAGGTTTGAATGAGCAGTGTGCTGCCTAAGGTGGTGAGAATCGATTCAGGGTGGAACTGAAAGCCAACGGCTCTGTGCTCAGGGTGCAGAATTGCCATCGGCATAGCGTCAGTGGTTGCAATCACTTGCAGGCAATCCGGTACTTGAGTGGCGACGAGACTGTGATAGCGGGCAACGGGCAGGGGAGAGGGCAAACCGGCAAATACGCCAGTACCGTCATGGAAAGTCGGACTTGCCTTGCCGTGCACCACAAAAGGTGCGCGTGCCACTGTGCCGCCGTAATATTCCACCATGGCTTGATGCCCAAGGCAGATACCCAGCATAGGTACCTTACCCGCAACTTTGGCGATAAGTGCCATCATAGAGCCTGCTTCATGGGGCGCACCTGGTCCTGGTGATAACACGAGGGCTGCAGGCTCTTGTTCGTTAAGCAGTTTTTCAGCGATATAATCGGCGGCAACATCGTTGCGGTAAATCACCACTTCACAACCTAGGCTGCGAAATTGATCCACTAGGTTATAGGTAAAGGAGTCAAAGTTATCGAGTAGATAGAGTTTCATATTTGGCTCCTATTTATATTGCACTGAAGAGGATTATGCGAAGTGGATTGAGCTGACGATTCATTCACTGGTGATTCAGTTACTAGCAGTCCAGCGCCCATCTTGATGGCTGAAATCACGGCTTGGGCTTTTTGACGGGTTTCATCTGCTTCGCTTTGTGGATCCGAATCAAATACCACGCCAGCGCCCGCTTGAATAAAGGCGGTGCCATTTTTAACAAAGGCGGAGCGGATAACGATGCAAGTGTCCATGTCACCAAGGGCATTAAGGTAACCCACAGCGCCACCATAGCTGCCGCGGCGGGCTTTTTCTGCTTGGCGTACCAGTTGTGATGCACGTACTTTTGGTGCGCCCACTAATGTGCCCATATTCATACAGGCCTGATAAGCATGTAGGGCATCTAAATCTTGGCGCAGTTGACCCGTTACACGGCTGACGAGGTGCATCACGTGGGAATAACGGTCAACTTTTAATAATTCGGCGACTTTGCGGCTGCCGCTTTGGCTGATGCGTGCGATATCGTTGCGAGCTAAATCGACCAGCATTAAGTGTTCCGACAGTTCTTTTTTATCTAAACGCAGTTCAAGTTCAATACGGCTGTCTAAGTCAAAATCAATCTCACCCGTTGCGGTTTTACCGCGTTTGCGGGTGCCGGCAATCGGGTAGACTTCCACCTGATTACTGCTGGCATCAAATTTGAGCGCACTTTCTGGTGAGGCACCAAACAGCGTGAAATCTTGGCCTCTGAAATAAAACATGTAAGGGCTAGGGTTCGTCAGGCGCAGGGCACGATAAGCCCCTAAAGTATTCGGGCAAGGCAAACTAAAGCTACGGGATGGCACTACTTGGAAAATATCGCCCGCAATAATGTGTTCTTTCAAATCGATAATGGTTTGTTTGAACACCTCATCGGAAATATTGACTTGCTCAGTTGCGTCGATGGCGACCAGTGTCGGTATATCGGCAGGTGAATTACCGAGGGTTTTACACTCTGCAGTTAAACTTTGTACCCGCTCACTTAGCGTTGCGGTGATGGCGGCATATTGAGCTGAATCGTGACTGAAGTTATGGGTAATGATGTCGGCTTGTTTAAGTTTATGATCGATAAGGATTAAGGTTTCAGCGAGGTAAAATAGGTAATCAGGGCAATCGTTATCGCGGTTCGGTACGGCAGGCAGTGGTTCGACGGTATCAATCAAGTCGTAGGCCAGCACGCCACCTAAAAACAGATCCTCAAAGGCGGGTTTAATCTGGCTGTCAGTATGAGCGCCACAATCAATCTGCTGGATAAACATCCGCAGGCCATCGAGTGGCGAGGTCGATTTTAAGCGTGCATCTTCATCCTGCAATTGAGTGTCTTTTTGTAGTGTCACCACTAAGGTGGATTGCGCGCTTTGGCAGTGGGCGGTCGGGCTAAAAAAGCGTTCGATAGGAGCAAGTAAGCTCGCGCCATTGTCGGTCAGTGCGGTGAAGGTCAGCTGATAACCGTCACAGTGGATCATCATGGCGGCATGGGTCATTACCATGCTTTTTAAGTGATCTTTACTGTCGATTTCGGCCGATTCGAGCAACATAGTATGGGGCGCATCTTGGGTGATGTGCTGATATAAGCGTAGTGGATCGCTGTGGTAGGTTAATGCCGCCTTGAGTGTGCTTGAGCGTGCGAATGTCTGTTTGGGCATGTTCATATTCCAGCTACCTTATAAAATGTCTTTAACATCATGAGTTATCTCGCTTTCTTAATTTTTACCCGAGTCTGCCGACATTTTTCGCACCTAACAAAAAAGCCCGCATTTCTGCGGGCTTCTTGTTGATTCTGGTCACTTTCAAATGAGCACAGAGCTTCACACCACCCGCTACGTTGGGAAGTGCCACCACCAAATGATGTTTAATGAAGCGTTAATGTGTGTCATTCAAAAGGGTCTCGCTAATTCGTTAATTGATGTATAGAAAACCTTAGCTGGAGCTGAATGTCAATTGAATATTTTTCACTTCCTGCGATTTATTCGCTGTAATGGTGCATAAAATTGATGTTACTCAGCCACAAAATACGAGATAGCAGCGCATTTGTTAACAAGTTCGCGTACAATAGCGCCATGAATACTCAAAGCATATTGGCTGATCTACATAGCCACACGACCGCGTCCGATGGTCAGTTAACGCCGTCTGAATTGGTGGCAAGAGCCCTTGAAAAGGGTGTGCAGTTATTTGCCATTACCGATCACGACACAGTGGCTGGTTTACCTGAAGCCCGTGCTTTTAATCAGGCACAAGCTGCGCCATTGAAATTGATTTCTGGCGTGGAAATCTCTACTCGCTGGAACAGTTATGATATCCACATAGTGGCGCTTAACTTCGATGCTGATAATCCAGCGTTATTAGCATTTTTAGAAAACCAGCGTGAATTACGTGAATTACGTGCTCAAGAAATTGGCCATAGATTAGCTAAAGCCGGCATTGAAGGTGCCTACGAAGGTGCTAAGGCGTTGGCGGGTGATGCGGCATTGAGCCGTGGACATTACGCTCGCTGGATGGCTGAAAATGGTCATGCTGTGGATATGCCCAGCGTCTTTAAACGCTATCTTGCCCGCGGTAAAACCGGTTATGTGCCTAATAATTGGGGTGATATGGCCAGTGCCATTGATATCATCCATAACGCAGGTGGATTAGCCGTGTTGGCGCATCCCAGTGGTTATAAGTTATCGGCTAAGTGGCTTAAGCGTTTAGTGCGTGAATTTAAAGAAGCCGGTGGAGATGCCATGGAAGTGGTGCTTGGCCAGCAAACATTAGACGACAGGGCCAATCTTGTGGCGCTGAGTGTCCAAAACCAGTTGCTTGCATCGATAGGGAGTGATTTTCACTTTCCGAGCAATTGGATAGAATTAGGTAAAAATCTGTATCAGCCCCAAGGTATTGATTGGGTCTGGCAATCGGAATCTTGGATGGAACGACCATGAGTCAGTTTTTTTATGTACATGAAGTAAATCCGCAAACGCGGCTTATTAGTCAGGCGGTTGCCGTATTGAAAAGCGGCGGTGTGATTGTTTATCCCACCGATTCGGGCTATGCCTTAGGCTGCCTGATTGGTGAGAAAGACGCGATGACGCGGATGGCGAGAATTCGTCAAATTGAGAACGATCATAACTTTTCCTTGATGTGCCGTGATTTATCCGAGCTTGCGACCTACGCTAAAGTGGATAATCAGGCGTATCGCATCCTAAAAAGCTGCACGCCTGGGCCTTATACGTTCATTTTCAAAGCGACTAAAGAAGTACCGCGTCGCTTACAAAATGACAAGAAAAAGACCATAGGTATTCGTGTGCCCGACAATGTGATCGCACTGGCGTTGCTTGAAGCCTTAGATGCGCCGCTGATGTCGACCAGTTTAGTGATGCCGAATGCAGAATTTGCCGAGTCTGATCCTGAACAAATTCGTGATTTGCTCGAGCATCAAGTGGATGTGATTATCCACGGTGGTTATTTAGGCGAAAAGCCAACGACTGTGATTGATATGTCTGAAGATGGCGCCGAGATTTTACGTGAAGGCGCGGGTGATATCACGCCGTTCCTCTAAATCTGCCACATTAGATTTATCGCTAATGGATGCGGGTAAGTGATTCTGATAGTGGTAGTCAACATTTGGCAGTTTTATCGCCGTAGATTTACAGGTATAATCGCGCGTTTGGCGTTAGCCTAGGTTGGATAGCGCAGTGTTAACGGAGCAAGATAGCGGATGCAGGGCACGCAACAAAGTTTACCCTTAGCCGTTATTCGTGGTCAGGCAATGACCGAAATGCCGCTGGATTTGTTTATTCCGCCTGAGGCATTGGAAGTGTTCCTCGAGTCCTTTGAAGGGCCATTGGATTTACTTTTATATTTGATCCGTAAGCAAAAATTAGACGTTGTCGATTTACCCATTCAGCAAATCACCGCGCAGTATTTAGAATATATTACGTTGCTGACTCAGGCTCGAATCGAACTTGCTGCCGATTACTTAGTGATGGCGGCAACGCTTGCCGAGATTAAATCCCGTTTGCTGCTGCCGCGTATGGTGGCTGAAGATGAGGTTGAGGAAGATCCTCGGGCACAGCTTATTCGGCAGCTTAAAGCCTATGAAGTGATTAAAGAAGCGTCGCAAAAACTCGATGATTTACCGCGGCTCGAGCGGGATGTATTTCAAGCCAAAGCAGTGGCAGCACCCGACATTAAGCCGTTAATGATCCCGCCAGAAGTTTGGTTGTTTGAAATTGCCCGCGCCTTTGGTGATGTACTCAAACGTATCGATGCCTATGAAGATCATCATGTTAAGCGTGAACAGTTATCGACCCGTGAGCGCATGAGCCAGATTTTAGCCATGTTGAACTCGGAAGATTTTACGGCATTTGAACGTTTATTTACCCTAGAAGAAGGCCGTGCCGGCGTGGTAGTCACCTTCTTAGCTTTGATGGAATTAGTCAAAGAATTATTGGTCGAATTGTACCAAACAGAGCCGTTTTCAACTATTTACGTTAAGGCCTATTAATTATTGATGCAGATAAATCCGACTCAATTAAAACAGCTTATTGAAGCGAGTTTGTTTGTATTGGGGAAACCCTTGTCGGCGAAAATGTTGAAAGACACTGTATTGGTGGATTTCACGGTTTCCAGAGACAAAATAAAAGCTGCATTGGATGAGCTGCAGCAGGATTATCAAGACAGAGGTGTGCAACTTGTGAAAGTCGCTGGAGGTTATCGCTTCCAGACCTTAGAAGTCTTGAGTCCTTTTTTGCAGCCTCTGTGGCAAGAAAAGGCGCCTAAATATTCGCGTGCGACATTAGAAACCTTGGCGGTGATTGCTTATCGTCAACCTGTGACTCGTGGCGATATTGAGCAGGTGCGCGGTGTGGCCATTAGTAGTCACATCATAAAAAGTTTGTCAGATAGACATTGGATTAAAGTAGTTGGCCATAAAGAAGTACCGGGGCGACCCGCATTATATGCCACTACCTTAGAATTTTTAGCATATTTTGGCTTAGACACCTTAGCGGATTTACCGCCGCTGTCGGATACTGAGTCATTGCAGGCGGTTTTTTCAGGTTTGAAATCAGCGCCAGAACAGTCAGAAGAGCAAAATACTAATGAGTGAAAAATTGCAGAAAGTCTTGGCCCGTGCAGGCCATGGCTCCCGTCGTGAGATGGAGGCATGGATTGCTGCAGGCCGAGTTAGTATTGATGGTGAAATTGCTAGCCTTGGGGATCGTATTGAAGCGGATGCTAAAGTGCGTATTGATGGCAGAGCCATTTCCTTAAAGTCTGCCGAAGACGTGATTTGCCGTGTGCTGGCATATCATAAACCTGAAGGCGAAATTTGTAGTCGTAAAGATCCTGAAGGCCGTCCAACGGTATTCGATCGCTTACCTAAAGTGCGTGATTCACGCTGGGTAGCGGTTGGTCGTTTAGACATTAACACCTCAGGCTTATTGTTGTTTACGTCAGATGGTGAGTTGGCGAACCGTTTAATGCATCCATCGAACGAAGTCGACCGCGAATACGCAGTGCGTACCTTTGGTGAAATCCCTGAGGCGACAGTGCAACGTTTACGTACTGGCGTCATGTTAGAAGACGGCCCTGCGCAGTTTGATAGCATCAAACCAGCGGGTGGCGAAGGCATGAACCAGTGGTGGCATGTGTGTTTACGCGAAGGTCGCAACCGTGAAGTGCGCCGTTTGTGGGAATCTCAAGAAGTGCAGGTGAGCCGTTTGATCCGTATCCGTTACGGTATGGTTGAATTGCCAAAATCACTGCCTCGGGGTGGCTGGGTTGAATTGCCAATGGAGCAAGTTAACTACTTGCGTAAACTAGCAGGTTTAGAAGCGGAAACCCGCACTATGCTTGCTGCCGATAAACACAGCGTAGCCCGTGCTCAAGTAAAGAGTGCCAAAATTCGCCGCGCAGTACGTAAGCATAAAGTGACAGGTTCGGGAAAACCTAAGCCATCGCGTCAGCGCAGCTAAGTTGTTTTATCCCAATGAAAAAGGCCGCTTAGCGGCCTTTTTGCTTTCTGTTATTTGCAGCTATGTTATAACAAGTCTCAGTTGGATTGAGGAGTGAATGAATGAAGCTAATTTCAGTGAAACGGATTTGGGAACACGCTGCCCATAATGCGTTTACCGATTTAATCACGTTTCAGGGGGCACTGTTTTGCGTTTTCCGTGAAGGGACTGCCCATGTATCACCCGATGGTGCGCTACGAATTCTACGCTCAGCGGATTTAGGCGACACTTGGCAGAGCGTGGCACTGATCCGTTCGGATGAGGCGGATTTACGCGATGGCAAACTGATTGAGTATCAAGGGGCATTACTCTTACTCGGTGGCGGGACTTTACACGATAAGTCTGGCTTACAATCATATCTTTGGCGCTCAGCCAATGGGCTAGCGTGGTCGGATGCGTTAAAAGTCGCGGATAAAGGCTATTGGTTATGGCGCTTAACCGAGCATCAAAATGCACTCTATGGCGTGGGTTATCGCGCTGGGCCTGATGGTGATACCCGTTTGTATAAGAGTGAGGATGGGGTGAAGTTTGAAACTTGGCTAAAGCTGTTTAATAATCAAGGTTATGTCAACGAAACTGCCATTGTTTTTCATCAAGAAAACGGCTTTTGTCTATTGAGGCGCGATCCCGTATGGGGCCCAGAATTTGTCGGTTTACTCGGCCACAGTCGCGCGCCATTCACCGATTGGCAATGGCAAGAACTCGATAAGCGCATTGGTGGGCCAGTGATGTTGATGTATCAATCCCGTTTGTTGGCTGTAGTGCGTTTATACGATGAGCAAGTTCGTACGGCTTTAGTTGAAATTCATCCAGATACTGGCGTGGTTCAAGAACTACTGACACTGCCATCGAAGGGCGATACCAGTTATGCGGGCGTTGTGATTGACGGAAATGAGTTGTGGGTAAGTTATTACTCCAGCCATGAGTTAGCTGACTCACAGCTGGATACACAAAATTCGCTTGATGAGTCAAACAGAGTCGCCAAAGCTAAAACGATGATTTATTTTGCAAAAATTCAGTTAAGCTAGGATTGGCGGTGCGGTATCTTTGTCGTTCTTAATATCATCGACAAGTTCTGGGTTTCATTTTGAGAATATCTAAAATAATAAAGAGCCATAAATAGGCCCTTTAATATTGCTGAATCATACAGGCAGAAACTCAATAAGCGATTCGATTACTGTGCGTTAAACTGCTGTCCGTTGACGGCACTAGAATCTTGACCCATCAAATAGAGATAGGTCGGCATGATCTCTTCAGCGGTTTTGAGATCCAGTGGATTCTCTGCAGGGTAGGCTTTAGCGCGCATCTCAGTGCGGGTAGCTCCTGGATTGATGCTGTTAACTCGAACTGAGGTGCCATCGCATTCATGGGCGAGAACTTGCATCATACCTTCGGTGGCAAACTTAGAGAAAGCATAAGGTCCCCAATAGGCGCGGCCTTGACGACCCACACTGCTCGACGTAAAGATAATAGATGCACTGGGTGCTTGGCGCATCACAGGTAGTAATGCTTTAGTTAGCATGACTTGGGCCGTGACGTTCACTTTGAGCACGTCTTCGAGTGATGGAATATCTATGTGTTCAAACGGACCTAAGGCACCGAGTAAGCTAGCGTTATGTAATAAGCCGTCTAAATGATCGAATTGCTCGGCTATGGTATCGGCCATATCGCGATAATTTTGTTCCGTTGCGCCCTTAAGATCCAATGGCACTATGGCAGGTTTGGGATAACCGGCTTGTTCTATTACGTCGTAAACAGCTTCCAATTTTTTCACTGTTTTACCAAGTAAAATCACAGTGGCGCCGTGTTTTGCAAACTTAATGGCGGCGGTACGGCCTATGCCAGCACCAGCGCCTGTGACTAAAATCGTCTTGCCCTTGAGTAAATCTTTTGTTGCTTGATATTCCAACATGAGTCTCTTTTTCCTCTTGGCGAGAATGCCCGCCACTTCTAGAGTCGCCGAAGTGATAAACGCATGTTTCAAACAAATGAATGAAACTTTGTTATCAATAGCTAAAATCTTTGTGACAAACTTGTGGCTAACTCAATATTTTTACGTTAACTTGAAATGAGTTAGGGGCTAACATAAGCCCTATTGGTCACAGATCTAAAAGCTATTGTGACTAATTTCTTGGGGAAAACAAAACTATTACAACAAGATTTGGGGAAAAAAGATGAAAAGACTCATTTTGGGTGTTGCGATTGCATCTGCACTGGGCCTCACAGGATGTGGTGAGGACAGTTTTAATGAACTCAAGGATAAGACAGAAGTGCTCATCCCTGAATCGCACATGGTGTTCGACCCTGCTAATTCAAAAGTTCCATTACCGAATGATTTGCTGTTCAGTGGCACCAAAGATGGCACATTATCAATTCCGGGTGAAAGCTCGGGCAATTATGTTGATCCACAAATAGCGCTTGGGGCGTTAGATGGGTGGTCGACAACATCACCGATTTCTATTGATATCGATTTGGCGAAAAAACATGACGGTACACCGCTGACCTTAATGGCGGCATCGGTTGCACAACCGGGTGCTGTCAGAATGTTTGAAGCCACAGTAGGCGGCGCATTATCATCTGATCCCGAATGTAAGGCTAAACCGTCAGTTTCAGCCTGTAAAGTGGGTGCTGAGTTGCAGTTTGGCGTTGACTTTATATCAACCGCTTCGGGCAAAAAAGTGGTGATAATTCCGCTTAAGCCACTCAAAGCTGGGCAATCTTATATTTATGCGACAACGAATCTTATTCAAGATTCTGAAGGTCGTGGTATCGCTCCTTCAACGACCTATGGTTTGTTGAAGCTGGATATCAATACGTTACCTTTAGAAACACCAGATCAATTGATGCTGCAAACCTTAGTGAATAGTTATGAGAAAGGGATTGCTGCGGCCCATAAGGTCGATCCTTTAACCATCAGTTACTCTGGCTTATTTACAACTCAGTCTGTTGCTAACGTCTATGAAACCACCAAATTGCTGATGGCGAAGGGGGCTCCCTATGCACCAAGCTTTGCCCAGATGCCAACACCAACTGGATTGACTGTGGCTCAAGTGGCGGGCTTAACACCAGCTGCTGGAGCTGCCTATGTTGCCGCAAACTTGGCTGATGTGTATACGGCAAAAATTAAACTGCCTATTTACGGTGATTGTTCTTCAGTTGGTTGTTTATCCGCTGAAGGTAAACCATTAATTAATGGTCATTGGAAAGCCCAAGGTGATAGCCCTGTATCTGTGCTACTTGCACTGCAAGCGGGCACCCTCAGCCAGAATAATTTTGGTATGCAAGCGGTGGCTAATGGTATTGCTAACCCTGCTGATGCTTTAGCTAATCCCTCGTTAATGGCGGGTAAAACATGGGTTTTAGACGATGGCACGGCAGTTGATAAAACCAAACATCTGACTAAGTTCAATCCTATTCCAGCAATCAAAGGTTATGAAACAGTATCTGTACTGATTTCTATGCCCAATGCAACGAAATTGGCCGCTTTTTATCAACAGCAAGGTCGTGAGTTTATTCCTCCTACATCTGGTTGGCCAACAACAATTGCCCTTCACGGTTTAGGTGGCGGTAAAGAAATGTCATTGGCCTATGCCGGCACGTATGCGGCAATGGGGGTTGCGACTGTTGCTATTGATATGCCACTTCACGGTGCGCGTTCATTCGATGCTAACGGTGATGGTATTTATGAAGTCTCTGCGACAGATCCTGCCTTCGGTGCAGTTGTCGGTAAACCGGATGCCTTTAAAAATGGTAACCCGTTGGTGTTTGTGAATATTTCTAGCACTTTGTCGGTGCGAGATAACTTCCGTCAAGCGACGATGGACCATTTAGGGGTGCGTCTTGCTCTTACGGGCTTAGCACAGGGCTTAGCACAAGCAGGTCAGCCGCAAGTATTTGATGTGACTAAAATCAGTGCTCAAGGTCTGAGTTTAGGCGCCATTGTGGGCACCGATTTTGCGACCTATGCCAGCACAGGCATGAAGAATCCTGCAACTGGCGATGCCTTGCCAAATGCTTATGCTATCAATGCTGTATCCTTAGTTGCGCCAGCAGGTGGATTAGCAGGATCATTCGCAGGTTCTGCAACCTTTGGCCCAGTGCTGTTTAGTAATATTACGGCATCTGCAACTTTCCAAGCACAGGTCGATGCGGCTAATACAGCAGGTTATGAGCCTGGTAGCCCTGAATATGCGGCACTGGTGCAGGGGGTATATGCCCAATTTATTCCGACGTTTGCCTTTGCGGTTCAAACAGCGGTAGATTCTGCAGATCCTGTTAACCATGCTGCTATGTTAAAAGCGACAGGCTTACCTGTGCACTTAATTGAAGTGGCGGGTGATGGTAACGGTAACTTAGCAGATCAAGTGCTGCCTAATCGCGTCGATAACTTCCCATTATCGGGCACTGAGCCACTGATCGCTGCCATCGGGCTACCTTGTGCCGATAGCACGAGCAAAGGTCATGGCGTTGTGCGCTTCGCTAAAGGTCACCACAGTTCGATTGTTGATCCTAAAGAAAAGGAATCAACGGATGGTATGGCCGCGGCTGCCACGGTTGAAATGCAGGCTCAAGTGGCAACCTATGCTGCTACTGCAGGTAAGGGCGATGCGACGATTTTAGTGACAAACAGTGGGGTCATTGCGACTTGTCCTAACTAATCTTGCCTTAATCGGAAAAACCCAGCCTTTGCTTAATGCCGATCAGTTAAGACAGATCGCTTGACGATCTCGCTGAAAAGATCAAAATCCGATGACCTCATGTCATCGGATTTTTTTATGCAACTCTCAGAAGCACTCGCCCGTACTCATATTACCCGCCTAACCGAATTCACCTGCTTAGCAGATGTGTTAGAACCTGAGTTAATTCAATCTTGCCTAGACTCTCAGGGCGTTGCGACGTTAAGACGGCGTAAATTGCCGATGGACGCGATGGATGATTTG